>JAUIEG010000147.1 GCA_030428745.1 Alphaproteobacteria bacterium | reverse complement strand
GGCCGTGCAATTTCGGTTTGACGATATAGACCGAACCGGCCCGCGAATTCACTTGCGTGTTCTTCAAGTCATGAAGCGCAATGAGCGACGTCACTGCGGCGTCCATGATGGTTTCAGGAATCTCTTCGCCATTCGCGTCACGGATGACGTCGGTATACATGTGATGGCCGACATTGCGGACCAGCATCATGGAGCGCCCATGCAGCGAGAACGCCTTACCGTCCGGCGCGACATAGTCCCGGTCCGGATTAAGCTTGCGGGTGACGGTCTTGCCGCCCTTCTCGAAGGTGTCTTCGAGATCGCCTTTCATGAGGCCAAGCCAGTTGCGGTAGACATTGACCTTGTCTTCGGCGTCGACCGCTGCGACGGAATCCTCGCAATCCATGATCGTGGAGACAGCAGCCTCAATGATCACATCTGCGACGCCCGCCTTGTCGGTCTTGCCGATGGCGCTTGACGGGTCGATGACAATTTCGAGATGCAACCCGTTGTTCTTCAGAAGGATCGCGGAGGGCCTGGCGGCGTCGCCTTTAAATCCGACGAACTTTTCCGGTTGCTTTAGCGCCGCGGCGCCATTGGCGGTTTCAACTACAAGTGCGCCATCTTTCACCGAATAGCCTGTCGCGTCGCTATGCGAGCCATTGTCCAGCGGCGCCGCCAGGTCAAGCAGCGCGCGGGCGCGGGCGATGACTTTGTCGCCGCGCTTGGGGTTATAGCCTTTGCCCTTCTCTGCGCCGCTGTCTTCAGAAATGGCGTCTGTGCCGTAAAGCGCGTCATAGAGCGAGCCCCAGCGGGCGTTGGCGGCGTTCAGCGCATAGCGGGCGTTTGAGACCGGCACCACAAGCTGCGGCCCCGCGACGGCGCGCAATTCCTCGTCCACCTTGGCCGTGGAGATTTCGAACGGCGCCGGTTCCGGGACAAGATAGCCGATCTCTTTCAGGAAGGCCGTATAGGCCGCGACGTCATATTCGCCTTTATGCGCGCCGTGCCAGTCGTCGAGTTTCGCCTGTAAGTCATCGCGCTTCGCCAGCAATTCCCGGTTGCGGGGGGCGAGATCGGCGATGATCTTTGCGAAGCCGCTCCAGAAATCATCAGCGCTGACGCCCGTTCCGGGTAGGGCCTCATCGTCAATAAAAGCGGCGAGTTCAGGTGCAATTTTCAGTTGCGCACGGTTCGTCATCTTACTTCCCTGTCGGCTACGGCATCGGCTACGAAGCTGATTGTCGGGCGCTACCAATAGGCATCCGGACGTGAAATGGAATAGGCGGGGGTGGAATCTGTTGTTATTTCTTCTAATAGGGTCTTTGAAAAAGCGGTGGTGACGGACGATATATCATGACGGTAGAGCGCATTGTTATTATAGGCGCGGGGCAGGCGGGCGCACAGGCGGCCGTTTCCCTGCGTCAGGGCGGCTACAAAGGCGCGATCACAATGATCGGCGTGGAAGAAGCGCCGCCTTATCAGCGCCCGCCATTGTCCAAAGCTTATCTCAAAGGCGATCTCGACGAAGCGCGGCTCTATCTGCGGCCTGCGGAGTTTTATGAAAAGCAAGAGATTGCACTGCATCTCGGCGTCGCTGCGACAGGCGTTGATCGCAAGGCGAAGACTGTTTCGACCGACGATGGCGAGGCGCATGCCTATGACGTTCTGTTGATCGCGACAGGCGCGCCGCCGCGGCGGATTTCGGCGCCCGGCGCGGATCTGACCGGCGTACATTATCTAAGGACTCTGGCGGATTCTGATGCGCTGCGACCGATGCTGGCTGCGCCCGGGCGTGTTGTCATTGTCGGCGCCGGGTATATCGGGCTTGAGGTCGCCGCCGTTGCGCGCCAGGCGGGCCGCGAGGTGAGCGTCCTTGAAATGGCGCCGCGCGTTCTCGCCCGTGTCGCCAGCGAGCCCGTTTCTGCTTTTTATCAAGAGCTCCATAAAGGCGCCGGCGTCGATCTGCGGCTTGGCGCTGCTTTTGAAGCCTTTGAAGGAGAGGGGCGCATTCACGGCGCGCGCCTCGCCGATGGTGAAATCATCGAATGCGAAACCGCGCTGGTGGGGATCGGCGCGGCGCCGGAAGTTTCGCTTGCGACAGAAGCCGGGCTCGACATTGAGAACGGCATTGTCGTTGATGAATATGCGCGCACCTCTGACCCGGCGATTTTCGCCGCGGGCGACTGCACCAATTTTCCGTCCCCGCGTTACGGCCGGCGCATGCGGCTTGAGTCCGTGCCCAACGCCATCGAACAGGCGAAAGCGGCGGCGGCGAATATGATCGGCGGCAAGGTTATTTACGATGCGCTGCCCTGGTTCTGGTCCGATCAGTATGATGTGAAGTTGCAGACGGTCGGATTGATGGAGGGCCATGATGATATGATCGTGCGCGGCGATCCGGTGGAGAAAAAATTCGCTGTCTGGTATCTGAAAGACGGTAAAGCGCTCGCCGTCGACGCCATTAACGATCCGGCGTCTTTCGCCATGGGCAAGAAGCTGATCATGACTGGCGCTGCGCTTGATCCAGTCAAGCTTGCTGATATGAGCGTCGACCTTAAAACTCTCGCTTAATCGTAGAGCACGCCGGGAAGCCAGGTGGCGATCTGCGGCCAGAGCGCCAGTACGCCGAGCGCAAGAAGCTGCACCCCGATATAGGGAATAGCGCCGCGATAAATGTCTGCGGTTTTGACTTCCGGCGGCGCGACGCCGCGCAGATAGAAGAGCGCAAACCCAAATGGCGGCGTCAGAAACGACGTCTGCAGGTTGATCGCCATCATCACGCCGAGCCAGACAGGATCGAGTCCCATGGCGAGCAGCGGCGGACCAACCAGCGGCACCACGACCAGCGTGATCTCGATAAAGTCGAGAAAGAAACCGAGAACGAACATCACCAGCATCACGGTCAGGACTGCGCCGACAACGCCGCCCGGTGTCGCCGCGAGCGCGCGGTGCACCGTGTCGTCGCCGCCGAGCCCGCGGAAGACGAGCGAGAAGAGGGCGGCGCCAATAAGAATGGTGAAGACCATGGTCGTCACCCGCGCGGTCTGATCGAAGATCGGCGCCATCGCCTTTTCCCGATGCAACTGGAAAAGGCTGGCGACGACGCCCCATGGCGTCAAAGCGAAGAAAAGAAAAGCGATAGCAATGCCTGCGGTTTCCGTGAGGGATATGCTGTCGCGGCCAAGACGCAGATCGAGCGTAGACGTCAGGATGAGAAGCCCGATGATGGCGATGGCGGACACAAGAACCGCAAAACGCCCCGCGAGCAGCGATCCTTTGGGCGCAAGGCGCATGCCGGCGATCAGCAATGCGCCGATGGCGCCGACGCTGGCGGCTTCCGTCGGCGTGGCGACGCCCGCAAGGATTGAGCCCAGCACGGCAATGATGAGAATGAGCGGCGGCGGCAGGGTTTTCATGGCCGCGGCCCAGACTTCTTTTCGGCTGCCGAGTTCCGCGGCGGGGATCGCCGGCGCTTTTTTCGGCGATGTCAGCGCCACGAAAAGCTGCCAGCAGATGTAAAAGCCCACGAGCATAAGGCCGGGAAAGAGAGCGCCGGCGAAGAGATGGCCGACGGACACGGTGTCCGGCGACATGATTCCCTGCTGAAGCTGCGCGCGCTGATAAGCGTTGGAAATGACGTCGCCCAAAAGGATCAGCACGATCGACGGTGGAATGATCTGGCCGAGCGTTCCGGCCGCCGCGATAGACCCCGAGGCGAAAGCGGGATCGTAGCCGCGCCGGAGCATCGTCGGCAGGCTGAGCAATCCCATAGTGACGACGGTGGCGCCGACAATGCCGGTGGATGCTGCGAGGAGCATGCCGACAATGGTGACGGACAGTCCAAGTCCACCGGGCAGTGATCCGAACAGCTTCGCCATTTCGTCAAGCAGTTCTTCGGCGATCTTCGATTTTTCCAGAATGACGCCCATGAGAATGAACATGGGCACCGCGATCAGCGTCGTATTGGAGACGGCGCCGAAGACGCGTTGCGGGAAGGGGATGAGATAAGAAATATCGAAGACGCCGAACATCAGGCCGAGAACGGCGAAGAGGAGGGCCGTTCCGGCGAGACTGAACGCAACCGGATATCCCATCATCAGCACAACGCACAGAACCAGCACCATTAAGATGTCGAGCCAGCCCGCGATGGCGCAAGCGCAAAAGGCGACATTGCCGATCTCGAATTCCATCAGCCGCGCTCCTTCAGGGTTGCGACGGCGCGCGCGGCGATGACGAATCCGGCCATCATCATCAAGGCGGCGAAAGCGGGAATGAAGGATTTAAGGATAAAGAGCGCCTGTATCCCGGAAGTTTCATTGGAGCCTTCGCCAACTGACCAGGAGCGCGCCACATAGGGCGAGGCTGTCCAGATCAATAGAAGGCAGACGGGAGTGAGCAAGAGATAGGTCCCGAGAAGATCGACCAGCGCTTTTCGCTTCGGCGGCGCCTCGCGATAGAAAATGTCCACGCGCACATGGTCATCCGTAAGGAGAGCGTAACCGCCCGCGAGCAGGAACACGGCGCCGTGCATATAGGTGATCGATTCCTGCATGAAGATGTAGTTGAGGCCGAAGACGTAGCGCAGGATGACGACGCCGAACTGGATGACGGCCATGGCAAGGAGCAGCCACATAACGCTGCGGCCTATGGTCTTGGTGATCAGTTCAAACGCGCCGGAAAGATACCAGGACGTTTTTTTTGAGCCGATGACGGCGGTCGTCGTCACTGTTGCGGCGAATAAGCTCGCGAACCACATCACTTTTGTTGGCGACGGCGTCAGCGCCAGCACTGGCGTAAAGCGAGCGAAGAGAAGTCCGGCGCAAACAACCAGCACAGTGAACGCCGCCCAAAACAAGCTGGGCCGTTTGTCAGAAAACAAAAGCCCCAGCGGCAGAAACAGCAGCGGAAAGAAAATTCCCGCCGCCGCCCAGTTGAGAATGTCCCCAGCGAGATCAAGCATGGCTAAAGATTGAACGCTGTGCGGCGCGCGGCCATGTAGGCTTCGTCGGAAATCCGGCTCCATTGCATGGACCGGATGAGAGACTCCCGGAAGCTCTGATAAATCCGGTTCGTCATGTCGTCCGTAGCGGCGGCTTCCTCCAGCACGGTTTTGCTGGCGTCCGCGAGTGCGGCCATGACGTCTTCCGGCATCTGGCGCAGTTGGACGCCGTGGTCGTTGATCAGTTGCTCCAGCGCGATGGCGTTGTGATGGGTGAATTCGGCGATGGAAATATTGTTGGCGCGTTGGCAGGCGCCGATGATGATGGATTTTTCCGTCGCTGTAAAAGTGTTCCAGAGGTCAAGATTGATCCCGCAGGCGACCTGCGAGCCCGGCTCATGAAAGCCCGGCCAGTAATAATACTTGGCTTCCTGATAAAAACCGAAAGCGAGATCGTTCCACGGGCCAACCCATTCCGTGGCGTCGATGGCGCCCGATTGGAGAGCGGGGTAGATCTCGCCGCCCGAGATGGCGACGGCGGAGGCGCCGATGCGGCGCAGGACTTCGCCGCCAAGGCCCGGCATGCGCATTTTGAGACCGCGCAGATCTTCGAGTGAGTTGATTTCCTTTTTAAACCAGCCGCCCAATTGATGGCCGGAATTGCCGGCGGCGATAGGTTTGATGTTGAACTTCGCGGAGAGCTCGTCCCAGAGCGGTTGGCCGCCGCCAAATTCCGTCCACGCCATGATTTCCGAAATCGTCATGCCGAAGGGAACGGCGGTGAAGAAGTTAAAGCCGGGCGATTTGCCGACCCAGTAATATTCAGCGCCGTGATACATATCGGCCGCGCCGTTCGAGACGGCGTCAAAACTCTCAAATGCGCTGACAAGCTCGCCCGCAGCAAAGACGCGCACGGTGATGGCCCCGCCGGACATTTCCGTGATGAAACGGGCGACGCGCTCCGGTATGGCGCCGAGGCCGGGAAAATCCTTAGGCCAGGTGGTCACCATTTTCAGTTCGCGGGAATTGATCGCGCCGGGGATTGTCGCGCCGCCGGCGGGCGCGCCGCATTCACACCCGGCGACCAGTCCTGCGGCGCCTATAGCGCCGCCCGTCAGTAATTGTCTTCGCTTCAACATACGCCGCCATCTCCCCGAGTGCGCGCTTTATCTTTTTTTTGAGTTTGCGCGCCTTCGCGCCCAAGATTTATAGTTTGCGCGCCTTCACGCCCAAGATTTATAGTTTGCGCGCCTTCGCGCCCAAGATTTATAGTTTGCGCGCCTTCGCGCCCAAGATTCATAGTTTGCGCGCCTTCGCGCGCGGGCAGTAATTGTCTTCGCTTCATCATGAGGCGCTTTGCCCCTCCCTCGGTCGTAGTTCTTTTTATTTACTCGACGACTTCGATGTCGACATCGCTCTCGCCGGACTCCGTGCGCTCGCGCTGGCGCTGTGCACGCCATTCTTCGTAGGCGGCTTCTTTTTCCTTTTGCGACCGCGCCGCGCCGACGCCGCTGTCAACGGCGAGGGACGATCCTGTCCCGTCATAACCGCTACTCCGGCATCTATCCTCAACCGCGTAGCAGCGCTGAATGCAAGCCGAGCGCGCGGCGCCGTCATCGAGATCCGTGCAGTCGGTCTGGCAGGCATTGTGCTGGCCGGTGCAGCGGTCGCTGGCATAGCTGAACGGCGCAGAGGAACAGCCTGCGGTGAGAACAGCGAAAAGGACGGCTCCGGAAAATATCTCAATGCGCATGACAACTCCCAAAATGCGACAAAGCCCCGCCCATTTGCTGGGCGGGACGGTACAATGACCCGGC
>JAUIEG010000146.1 GCA_030428745.1 Alphaproteobacteria bacterium | reverse complement strand
TTGTCCACTTTGAGAAACGGAACAACGCCGCGCTTTTCCCAGAGATATTGCGCGGTCGGCGTTCCGTCGATCTCGCCGTCCATGGTGCGCTCGAACAGGATCGCGCCCATCACCTTGTCGCCGGTGAACGCCGGTGACTTGATGATCCGCGCCCGCATGTCATGGATCAGCCCGAACATTTCCTCGTCGTTCGACCATTGGCTTTCATCAACGCCATAAAGCTTGAGCGCTTTCGGCGTCGACCCGCCCGATTGATCGAGGGCGGCGATAAACCCGTCTTTGTTTGCAGCCTGATCGGCCATCTTCGCGTTCGTCATCGGTAACTCCCGTAAAATTTGCGGAACAACCGCACTGGCTAATCTTCCAGCGCCGCCACGCCCGGCAGCGTTTTGCCCTCAAGCCATTCGAGGAACGCGCCGCCCGCCGTTGAAACATAAGTGAAATCGTCTTCCACGCCCGCTGAGGCAAGCGCCGCGACCGTGTCCCCCCCGCCCGCGACGGCCACAAGACCGTCGTCTTTAACGCGTTTGGCGGCGTAACGCGCCGCCTCCACGGTCGCCGTATCGAACGGCTTAATTTCAAAAGCGCCGAGCGGGCCATTCCAGACCAGTGTCTTGGCGGCTTCTATCTTTTCCGCAATCAGGTTCACCGTGTCGGGACCAAGATCGAGGATCATGTCGTCGTCGCCAACCGCGTCGGCGGCTTTGACTTCCCGGTCAGCGCCTTCCTTGAACTCTTTGGCGACAACCACATCGAGCGGCAGGATGATCTCACAGCCTTTAGCCGACGCCTGGGTCATGATCTCGCGCGCAGTGTCGGCGAGGTCCGGCTCGCACAGCGACTTGCCGACAGAAATTCCTTTCGCGAACAAGAATGTGTTCGCCATACCGCCGCCGACGGCGAGTATGTCAGCCTTGCCGACGAGGTTCAGCAGGAGTTCGATCTTGGTCGAAACTTTGGCGCCGCCGACCACCGCCATCATCGGGCGCACCGGCGCTGACAAGGCGGATTTGAGATAATCCAGCTCACGCTCCATGGCGCGGCCCGCCGCAGACGGGAGAAGATGTGCAATCCCCTCAGTCGAGGCGTGGGCGCGATGCGCGGCGGAGAACGCGTCATTCACATAAATGTCGCCATTTTCGGCGAGCGCTTTTGCGAAGTCAGGATCGTTCTTTTCTTCGCCCGCATGGAACCGGGTGTTTTCAAAAACAGCGACATCGCCGTCGAGCATGCGCTTGACGGTTTTCTTCGCTTCATCGCCAATGCAATCTTCGGCGAATTCAACCGGCCCGCCGAGAAATTTCTCAAGCGCCTTGGCCACCGGCTTCAAGGACATTTCCGGATCGGCCTTGCCTTTCGGCCGCCCAAAATGGGAAAGAAGGAGAACCTTCGCCCCCTTTTTTGAAAGCTCCTGAATGGTCGGCAGGGCGCGCTCGATCCGGGTGGCGTCGGTGACAACACCGTCTTTCATGGGCACGTTGAAATCGACGCGCACCAGAACGCGTTTTCCCGCGACATCAAGATCGTCAATCGTTCGGTATTGCGCCATGAGGATCCCTATTCTTCCGCCTGCTCTTCAATTTGTTCCTGCACTTCGCAACGGGTAAGTTCGATCAGATCGCCATCATTGCGGGCAATTCGCAACATGTCACCGTCAATATCGACGTCCATTGTCTCCTCATGCACATCGCCTTCAGCAGCGCAGCGCAGGGCAAGGCTCCAGCCGCCATCGGTGCCCTCTTCAGCCGAAACGATGTCGCAGCTATTTTCATACCCAAGGAAACGGTC
Source organism: Alphaproteobacteria bacterium (assembly GCA_030428745.1). Lineage (GTDB taxonomy): Bacteria > Pseudomonadota > Alphaproteobacteria > Caulobacterales > Parvularculaceae > Hyphococcus. Next base: position 4,957 of record JAUIEG010000146.1, on the reverse strand, counting down.
TGCTGTGAACTCGATCGGGCCGGGCTCTCCCTCTTCATGATCGCACCAGGCAGGATCGGCGGCCCATATGCCGATAAAAAGAGGCGGCAACGTGTTGGGAATTTCGCCCTCTTCGGTCTTCACCCGTTCCGGCACAGCGGGCTCTTCAACTGAGACTTGACGAGTGCAGGCGGCCAAAAGGCCGCACAAAATCAGGATAAAGAGACGAAATCCGGACGTCATGTGTGTTTGCACCTAGCGGCGGCGTGACCAAGGACAACACCGCCGCATGAGATTCATTCCCTAAATATGACGCGCCATTTCGAGCGCCGTATCGGTCATGCGCGTGGAGAAGCCCCACTCATTGTCATACCAGGTGAGAATGCGCACGAGCTTGCCTTCAAGGATTTGCGTCTGGTTGAGCGCAAAGGTCGAGGAATGCGGGTCGTGGTTGAAATCCGACGACACGAGCGGCTTGTCGGTGCAGCCGAGAATCCCCCGCAGCTTTCCATTCGCCGCTTCGATGATCGCATTGTTGATCTCTTCAACCGTGGTGTCTTTCTTCGGCGTGAAGACAAGATCCACGACAGAGACGTTTGCGGTCGGGACGCGGATGGACGATCCGTCCAGCTTGCCGTTGAGATCGGGAAGAACGAGCCCAACCGCTTTCGCAGCGCCGGTCGAAGTCGGGATCATATTCATGGCCGCAGCGCGGGCGCGATAAAGATCCTTGTGCATGGTGTCCAGCGTCGGCTGGTCACCCGTATAAGAGTGGATCGTCGTCATGTAGCCGCGCTCTATGCCGACAGCGTCATTAAGCACTTTCGCCACCGGCGCGAGGCAGTTGGTGGTGCAGGATGCGTTGGAGACGACATGGTCCTGACCGGTCAGCGTGCCGTGATTGACGCCGAAAACGATGGTTTTGTCGGCGCCGGAGGCCGGTGCGGAAACGAGCACGCGCTTGGCGCCCGCGTCGAGATGCATCGCGGCTTTCTCACGCGCGGTGAAAAGCCCCGTGCATTCATAAACAATGTCGACGCCGAGCTCACCCCAGGGGAGCTTCGACGGATCGCGCTCTGCAAACACCTTGATCGGCCCAAGACCCACATCGATGGTGTCGTTGCGGACTTTCACTTCATGGGGGAACTTCCCGTGGATCGAGTCGTACTGAACGAGGTGGCCGTTGGTTTCCACCGGACCAAGATCGTTGATCGCGACAATATCCACGCCCTTGCGTCCGGTCTCGACGATCGAGCGCAGCGCGAGGCGGCCAATCCGTCCAAAGCCGTTAATTGCAATTTTGAGCGCCATGATTTTTTCTCCTAACCAATCAACCGTTTCGCTTCCGCCGCGACCGCCGCAGGCGTAATGCCGAAATGTTCAAACAACTCATTCGCCGGCGCTGACGCGCCAAAGCTCGTCATGCCCACAAACGCATCCTTGCGTCTGAGGAACAGATCCCATCCCTGACGCACAGCCGCTTCGACGCCGACGCGAGGGCCTTTGCCGAGAACTTCCTTGCGGTAGGATTCCGGCTGCGAGGCGAAAAGCTCAAAGCAAGGAGCGGACACAACCCGCGCCTTGATCCCGTCCTGTTTCAACGCCTCGCGCGCCTTCAGCGCCAGCGAGACTTCCGAGCCTGACGCAATCAGCGTCACATCTTCAGCGTCCTTGCCGGCGATCACATAAGCGCCTTTAGCGCAGAGATTTTCGCCGGATTGTTTCAGGCGCGCCTGCTCAAGTCCCTGACGGGTCAACGCGATCACCGAAGGCGTCGCAATGGTTTTCAGCGACAGCTCCCAGCACTCGGCCGTCTCAACGCCATCGCAAGGACGGTAGACATTTAAATTCGGAATCGCGCGCAGCGCCGCCAGATGCTCAACCGGCTGGTGCGTCGGTCCGTCTTCGCCAAGCCCGATGGAATCATGGGTCATCACATAGACGACGCGCACGCCCATCAGCGCCGATAACCGGATCGCTGGGCGGCAGTAATCGGTAAAGACCATGAACGTGCCGCCATAAGGCACAACGCCGCCATGGAGCGCCATGCCGTTCATGGCGGCGGCCATCCCATGTTCGCGAATGCCGTAATAGACATAACGCCCGGCGTAATCCTCCGCAGACAGAGGTTTCTGGTCCTTCGTCTTGGTGTTGTTCGACCCCGTCAGGTCCGCCGAGCCGCCGACAGTTTCCTTGATCACGTCGTTTATCACGCCGAGCGCCAGTTCCGACGCCTTGCGGGTCGCCAGCTTTTGCGGGGTTTCAATGAGCGCTTTCTTGTAATCGGCAATCGCCTTGGTCAGAACCCCGGCGTAATCGCCAGACATGGCGGTTTTGAACGCGTCGCAGTTCTTGTCGGCGCTGATGCGCTTTTCCCATGCGGCGCGCGCATCGCCGCCGCGGGCGCCGGCGTCGCGCCAGCTCGAAAGAACATCCTCGGGAATTTCAAACGGCGCATAAGGCCAGTCGAGCGCCTTGCGCGTTCCTGCTATTTCCTCAGCTCCCAAAGGCGCGCCGTGCGTGGCGGAGGTGCCGGCCTTTGTGGGGGCGCCATAGCCGATGGTCGTACGGCAGGCGATCAGCGTCGGCTGGCTGGAGGATTTCGCTTTTTCAATCGCTGTGGAAATCGCCGCCGGGTCATGTCCGTCAACACGCGTCGTGGCCCAGCCGCTCGCCGCAAAACGCGCCAGCTGATCGGTCGAATCCGACAGCGAGATCGGACCGTCGATGGAGATGTTGTTGTCGTCCCACAAAACAATCAGCTTGCGGAGCTTCAGATGCCCCGCGAGCGAAATCGCCTCCTGGCTGATCCCTTCCATCAGGCAGCCGTCACCGGCGATCACATAAGTGCGGTGATCGACGGCGTCATCGCCAAAGCGGGCGTTCAAATGCGCTTCGGCGATCGCCATCCCGACCGCATTGGCGAGCCCCTGCCCCAATGGGCCAGTTGTCGTCTCCACCGCGGGCGCGTGACCATATTCCGGATGCCCGGCGGTTTTTGAGCCCATCTGGCGGAAATTCTTGAGCTGATCGAGGCTCATCCCGTCATAACCGAGAAGATAGCCAAGAGAATAAATCAGCATGGAGCCGTGGCCGGCGGAAAGAATAAACCGGTCACGGTCGGGCCAGTCCGGTGCCGCGGCGTCGAATTTCAGGTGCTCGGCAAAGAGGGTGGTCGCGACATCGGCCATGCCCATGGGCATGCCGGGATGACCGGATTTCGCCGCTTCGACCGCGTCCATGGCGAGAGCGCGAATGGCGTTCGCCATCTGTGGAAAATTTGCCCGTTTCGGGCCGGCGCCGGTCATGCGGGAAGCCCCCATTTGTCCTCTAAAATCCGGAATATGCGGGGCTTCATGCATCGCGCGCGTGCGAGGGTCAAGGCTCGCACAGGTGTGGCTGGACAGAATCGGCGCCGAAGGCCAAATTGGCGCTCCCTGCGGCGAACAAATTGGAAGATTTTGATAATGACGGTGCTCGAAAAAGCGGTGCAAAGCCTCGCCGAGGCAATCGAAGCCCTCGAATCGCGCCTGGACTCTCGGCTCGACGATGCTGCGGCCAGTGACGAGGCGGCCGAGGCCGCCCGGCGTCAGGCCACAGTGGCTCGCAAACAGACCGATACCGCCGCCAAGGGGGTCGCCGCTGCGATCACCGACCTCAAGCTGATCCTCGCCCAAGACGACAGCAAAAAGCCCGAATAAGGAGCCGCCCTCATGAGCCAGGTTGAAATCAAGGTCCATGGCCGGGAATACCGGGTCACCTGCGAAAAGGGACAGGAAGACCGCCTGCAAAAATCGGCGGCGTTTCTCGACAAGCGCGTTTCCGCCATGTCGGCGGATCTGCCCGACATCACCGAGACGCGGCTGATGCTGCTGGCGGCGCTGACAATTTGCGATGAATTGTTTGAAGCCCGCGAAAGAGCGCTGGATTTAGAAGACGCCGGCGTTGCGCTCGATTCCGACACGCTTGGCGGCGCCAGCCGCGCGGTTGAAGCCGCCGCAAGACGCGTGAGCGACATCACGGCGAAGCTGGACGGCTGAGCGCTTTAAAGAGACGGCAGTTTGGTCGCGCGCTCTTCATCGAGATATTTCGCCGACGTCGGCTTCAATCCCTCATCGAGATCGAGCAGCAATGGGTTGCCGGTCGGAATTTCAACGTGAACAATGTCATCGTCAGCGACGTTGAAGAGAATTTTCACGAGCGCGCGCAGTGAATTGCCATGAGCAGCAATCATCAGCGATTCGCCGGCTTTGAGGCGCGGCGCAATTTCTTTTTCGAAATAAGGCTGAACCCGATCGAGCGTCAGTTTGAGCGACTCTGTCGCCGGCACATCACACCCGTAAAGCTTGTAACGCGGGTCATTTGAGAGATCGAATTCGCTGCCCTTTTCAAGCGGCGGCGGCGGAATGTCATAGGAACGCCGCCAGATTTTGACCTGCTCCTCGCCATGCTTCTTTGCGGTCTCGGCCTTGTTGAGGCCCGTAAGCCCGCCATAGTGGCGCTCGTTCAATTGCCAGGCGCGCGTCACCGGCAACCACATGCGGTCCATGTCATCAAGCGCAATCCAGAGCGTTCTGATGGCGCGCTTTTGCACCGAGGTGAAACAGGCGGAAAATTCAACACCGCTCGCCTTCAACAGATCGCCCGCTTTTTTTGCTTCGGCGCGGCCGCGATCCGTCAGATCCACATCAACCCAGCCGGTGAACCGGTTTTCAAGGTTCCACTGGCTTTGTCCGTGGCGGATCAGGGCAAGGCGGGCCATCACATTCTCCTCAAAACTATGCGCCGCGCCCTCTTAAAAGCTCGAAGGCTTATTGGCTAGCCTTGACGGGCGGGCGTAGCATGGCGCCCAAAAGGAGTGCCCCCAAATGTCCAAAAAAGCAAAAATCGCCCTCGCCCTTCACGGCGGCGCCGGCGCGCGCAAGGGCCGCGATTATTCCAAAGCCGAGACGCATCTTCTCGAGCTCGCCCGGCGCGG
>JAUIEG010000145.1 GCA_030428745.1 Alphaproteobacteria bacterium | reverse complement strand
GAACCGGTCTCGCCCGCTGCATTCGCATCGAACCGCTCTTCGCTATTGCCGATTTGATCAATACGGCCAAGCGAAGGCGCATCGGCGATCATCGCCTGACGCAATGCAAAAAGATCGTCATAAGGAAGCGTCTTGCTAACACGATCCGAAAGCGCCCGCAGGATCGCCCAGTCTTCGCGCGCCTCGCCCGGTGGGAAGCAAGCGCGGTTTGCAAGCTGCGCGCGGCCTTCGGTGTTAACGAAGATCGCACTCTGTTCGGTATAGGCCGCCGCCGGAAAAATTACGTCTGCATAGCGCGCGCCCATATCGCCGTGGCTGCCCTGATAAACGACAAAAGCGCCGTTGAGCCTCGCGCCGTCGAATTCGTCCGCACCGAGATTGTAGACGAACTCGATTTCACGATTGCCGCAACCATCGAGAATACCGGCGAAACCCTTTCCGCCTTCGCCCGGCACAAAGCCGAGGTCAAGCGCGCCAACACGCCCCGCGGCTGTGTGCACGACATTGAAGCCGTTCCAGTCGCCGCGAATGGCGCCAATGCTGTCGGCAAGTTTCGCGGCCATATTGAGCACCGTCGCGCCGTCGTCGCGGGCGAGCGCGCCCATCCCTACGATTACCGCCGGCTTTTTTGCATCCTTCAGTATGTCGAAGAAAGCGCCCTCTCCTTTTGCAAGGCTCGCGAGCGTATCGGGACCTGCGCCAAGATAATCATAATCGTAAGAAAGATCTTTTTGTTCACCGATAACGCCGACTTTAACATTCAGATTGTTAAGCCAGGCCTTGCGGATACGGGCATTGATCATGGGTGCTTCAGCGCGAAGATTGGTTCCCACAAGCAAAATGACATCCGCTTCTTCGAGATTGGCGATGCCCGTGTTGAAAAGGTAATTTCGGCGATCACCAGTTCCAATCCTGGCGCCGTCCTGACGGCAATCCATATGCGGAGTTCCAACCGCTACCATCAAATCCTTTAACGCCTTTACCGCCTCAGCCGAAGCGAGATCACCGGCAAGCGCAGCGACTTTTTCCTTCGGGGTCGCCCCCAATTTTTCGGCAACAACAGAAAAAGCTTCGTCCCAGCTCGCCGGAACGAGCTTGCCGTCCTTGCGCACATAGGGCCTGTCGAGACGCTGACGTTTGAGGCCGTCCCAAACAAAGCGAGATTTGTCAGCGATCCATTCCTCATTAACGCCTTCGTGAAGCCGCGGTAAAACCCGCAAGACTTCGCGCCCGCGCGCATCAACACGAATGTTCGATCCCACCGCATCCATAGCGTCGATGGAATCAGTTTTGCGTAATTCCCATGGCCGCGCATTGAACGCATACGGCCGTGAGGTGAGCGCCCCCACCGGACACACATCGATAAGATTTCCAGTCAGTTCGCTTTCCACCGCTTTTTCAAGATAGGTGGTGATCTCTGCGTTCTCGCCGCGATTGACGAGGCCAAGATCGTCGACGCCGGCAATCTCCGTCGCGAAGCGAACGCAACGCGTGCACTGAATGCAACGGGTCATGATCGTCTTGATCAGCGGGCCCATATATTTTTCTTCAACGGCGCGCTTGTTCTCTGCATAGCGCGATCCGTCGCGGCCATAGGCCATGGCCTGATCCTGAAGATCGCATTCCCCGCCCTGATCGCAGATCGGGCAGTCGAGCGGATGATTGATGAGCAGGAACTCCATCACCCCTTCGCGCGCCTTTTTCACCATGGGCGTATTGGTGAACAGCTCCGGCGGCGCGCCATCGGGTCCCGGACGCAAATCCTTGACGTTCTGCGCGCAGGACGCAACCGGCTTGGGCGGCCCGCCCTTCACTTCGATCAGACACATGCGGCAGTTGCCGGCGACCGACAGGCGCTCATGATAACAAAACCGCGGGATTTCTTCTCCCGCCGCCTCACAGGCCTGCAAAAGAGTGAGATTCGACGGGACTTCGATTTCCTCGCCGTTGACTTTGATGACGCGCGTATCGCTCATGCTGGACCTTCTTGGGATCAAATCCAAATTCGGGGCGTGGTTTAGCCGTCTTTACCAGCGGAAGCTAGAGCGGCGGGGCCCTCCATTCGGTCGCAGCCGCTGCTTGATTCGCCCTGTCGAGGCGTCCGATTACAGTTTGAAGCGGGCCATATCCTGGAGCCAGCTTTCCGGAAGATCATTGGCGAATCGTCCCGCGATCGCCCGATAGATATGGGCGTAGGCGGCGCAGGCGCGCGCCCGCAAAGCCGCCGGCATGCCCTGCCCGTCCCTGGAGGCATTCGAGCGCGTGCCGATGTCGGCTGGCTTGGCCCCAATCCCGGCGAAACCGCAAATCCGATCAACCGCCTCCTGATGGAAAAGACGCTCGTAAAATTCCAGGTGAATGCGTTCCTCCCCAAAGACCGACTGCGCCTCCTGGATTGTCCGCCCATAGTCTGCAAGCAGCATGAAATCTTCACGCGCCAGAAGGCGGTCGAACATGGTCTCTATGTCAAATTTCGGATTGTGCGTCCGATTGAAGGTCAATGACGACCAGAAACGGTCAGCGGGGTTACGCATCAAAAACACCAGTTTCACATCGGGATGAATTTCCCGCATGAACTGAAATCCGGTCTTGCCCAACATGGAGTAATCCGGGGTCGCTTCAAACAGGACAGGCCGCCCCTGAGAGCCCCAGCTCATAAAACGCATATATTCGTTTGGATTTGCGATCATTCTGAACCGCAGCAACATCGCATGCAGCCGCTGTTGAATGACGGGGTCACCGCAATTTTCTGTTGTGAGCAGCGCCGTCTGACGCTGAAACTCCGTCAGCATTTCTTCTTCATATTTTGCGCACCATTGCGGAACGAAGCGGGCGTCGAAGAAATGCACCTCCTTTACGGGCGCGACATGCACCTGCTGGTGCTTGCGCAAATAGTCGGCAAGCCAGGTCGTGCCGGCCTTTTGCGCGCCAATACAGATGAGCAGCATTTGCGTCATGTCTTCTCTTGCCGCGCCTGGGGGTGAAGACAAGCGCCCGTGCTGTTTATCCCTTGCTTTCCCTTAACGACTGCTCAAGCCGGGTCAGCTCCTGCGAGATGCTTTCTTGACGGATAAGTGAGCGTTGCGTCGAGCCGCCAATCCGTTGGCATTCTTCGTACAGAGCGTCCAGACGCCCCTCCATGCGATCCAGTAAGTCAGACATAGCCTCTAGTTTCGCAGCGAAAGCCTCCAGAGATTGCTGTAGGCGCTTGACGTCCTCTTCTTTCTCAGTTTTCGCATCCATGACTGTCCCTCCCTCCGCCATTTGAAGCCTTGCCGCGCCGGACACTACCCTTTGCCGCAAATTAAGCGGCAAATATTGTTATAATCGCAACAATATGTTCAAATTGTTGCGTTTTTATCCATCGCAAATCAACTGCAAGCCTTTCATGTTGCTGTCTATGCAACGGGAAGTTGATTGGATTATCGAAGCGCTGGAAAGAGACCCGGCAAAGACCCAGACCGGTCTCGCAGAGGCGCTGGGCATCGATAAATCAGGCGTCTCGAGAATGTTGAAGGGCCGCCGGCGACTGAAATTCGATGAAGCACAGCGCGCTGTTGAATATCTCGGCGTAAGCCCGGCAGTCCTGGAGCGGGAGGGCTTTGAGGAGCCGGAAGAGCCCTATCAGTCGGAGCCGCGCGCCGACGGCACGGCCAACCTTTACGCAAGCGCTTCCGGCGAAAACGGCCTGTGGCTTCTCGATATGCAGCGACCGATTGAAAGGCGTCCGCAAGCGCCCGATTTCATCGGCGCCGACATGACGTTCGGCTTTTATGCGCCGGATGAAGCGATGGCGCCGCGGTTCCGCACCGGCGAAGTCGTCTGGGCGAACCCTGCCCGCCCCGCCGCCGCAGGCCATGACGCTCTGCTGCTGGCGAAGGACGGACCGGCAGGCGCAACCCCGGCCTATCTTTGCGTCCTTGAGGAAAAGACGGCGACCCATTTTCGAATCTTGCAATATGGCGTCGAAGGCAAACGCGAGATGCAGACCGAAAAATGGCGCGCAGCCCATGTCTATGGCAGGGAATAGGCGCGTTCGTCCCATTATCTAAACGTTCATGAAAGAACCAGTAGCCTTGTCGGGCCGGCCAAGCGGGAACAAGGACATTATGACGACCGACTACGAGTCCTTTCAGTCTCGCAAACATTTCGCCGGGCTTGACGGTCTGCGCGCCGTCGCCATCACCGCGGTCGTCTGGCATCACAGCGCGCATCCGGATTTTCTGCCCATGTTCGCGCGCGGCTTTGCCGGCGTCGATCTGTTCTTTGTCCTCAGCGGCTTCCTGATCGTCACGCTCTTGCTGCGTGAAAAGGCCCGCAAAGGACGCATCTCTCTCCGTGACTTCTGGGCGCGGCGACTGCTGCGGCTGGCCCCAGCCTATTATCTTATGCTGTTCGGCCTGCTCGGCGCCTATCTGATCTTCAAACCCGGAGATCCCGACACCGCAAGACTTGCGGAAGGCTTTCCGGTTTATGCTTTTTACCTATCGAACTGGCTGCATGCAGACGCCAACAATCTGAGCATCACCTGGTCATTGGCAACAGAAGAGCAATTCTATCTCGTCTGGCCTCTGGTTGAGACATTCTTCGCACCGGTCGCCGCGGCAAGTTTCTGGATCGTGGCGCTCGTCATCAACCAGCTGGTCAATTTCGGCGTTCTCGATCCGGCGATCAACGCCGCCTTTGGCGAGGGCTTTGCAAACAGCCGGGAAATTCTCGACTCGACGTTCACGCCCATTCTTCTGGGCGTCGGCCTTGCGCATCTTCTTCACCGCGAACAGGGATTTGTCATTGCGCGGCGCATCGCCGGTTTCAAACATGCGCCGCTGGTTTTCATGCTGGCGCTATTAAGTCTGTTTAACGTCCCTGCGGCTGACATATCCGGCGCGTTCCGGCTCGCCATGCATCTTTTGATGACCGCATGGATTGCATCAATCATACTTTCGCCAAGCGCAAAAATCACTTCGGTACTGGACTGGCGGCCCGTCGCCTTTATCGGCGCTGTCAGCTACGGCATGTATCTCTATCATATGTGGTGCGTGCATGTGGCGCGCATCCTCCTCACAAAACTGAGCCTGCCGAATTTGTGGCTGGAATTTCCGGTCGCGCTTGCCGGTACGGTCGCAGTCTCCGCCGCGAGTTTTTATTTTTATGAAAAGCGGTTTCTGGATCTTAGAAAACGATTTCGCAAATAGAAAAAGAAAACGCCCGGCCGTGAATGAACACAGGCCGGGCGCTATTCGCTTAAAAGTGCGCTGAACTTTAGAGCACGCGCTCTTTGAGATCTTTCGAAGGACGGAATGCAACTTTCTTCGACGCTTTGATCTTGATCGCTTCGCCAGTCGCCGGGTTGCGGCCCATGCGCGCTGCACGATGGCGAACCTGGAAAATGCCGAGACCGCCAATGCGGAGCTTCTTGCCTTTTTTCAGGTAGCCGCCCATGCGGTCGATCAAATCCGCAACAACTGTCTCAGCCTGTTTCTTCGGCATCTCATAGGTTTCGGCGAGCTCAGCCGCGAGGTGCTTTAGCGTCAGCACATCAGGCAATGCTTTTTTAGCGGCTTTTTTCTTGGCAGGCGCTTTTTTGGCGGCTGCTTTTTTCTTAGCCGGCGCTTTGCGGGCTGGAGCCTTCCGAGCCGGAGCTTTCCGAGCCGGAGCTTTTTTTGCAGTTTTCCGTTTAACGGCCATTTTCAATATCCTTTATCAGTCCATGAATGCGGAAAGCAGCCAAAAACACGGGTGTTTCGCCTGCTGTATTTTCATTATTGCGTATGATTCGCTTCGATGTGAGACCCTAAAAAACGCATTAAGGCCCGTAAAATCGATGTTTTTAGGCCTTTTGTGACCTTCTTTTCATGATCCATTCGAGATCGGGGTGCTTTCCGACCAGAAAATGGTACTCGGCGACCTTCTCAAAACCGTAGCGCTGATAGAGTTTTTGGGCCCTGAAATTCTCCGAATAAACGCCCACATAGGCGTAGTCGAAATGGGTTTCGAGCCAGTCGAGGGCTAGTTCAATGAAGGTTTTTCCAAGCCCTTGCCCCTGTGCTTTCTCGTCAAGATAGAGTCTGCAAAGTTCGCCTGAATTTGCGGGCATATCCGGCGCCGGCAAACTGCAGGGCGCCACCGTGCAATAGCCGATCGCTTCACCTTCCGGCGTCTCGGCAATCCAGGCGGCGCTGTCCTTTTCATCGAAAAAGTCATCGTAATAGGCCGCGCAGTGATTGTATTTGAGAAACTCTTCGAGATCTTCCGGCGCATAAAGATGCGCGAATGTATCGGTGAACGTCGAAGCGCCTATGCGCGCGAGCGCCGGCGCATCGGCGATTGTGGCGCGCCGGATTTCAGCCACGCTTACTCCGCCGCAGCGACCGCTACATGCGGGCGGTCATTGCGGTAGGTGTTGATGCGCTCTTCGATTTCATGACGGAAGTGACGAATAAGTCCCTGCACCGGCCAGGCCGCTGCGTCGCCGAGCGCGCAAATCGTGTGCCCTTCGATCTGCGTCGAGACTTCGAGCAGCTTGTCGATTTCTTCTGTCGTTGAATCGCCCACCGTCATGCGCTCCAGGACGCGCCACATCCAGCCTGTGCCTTCGCGGCAGGGCGTGCACTGGCCGCAGCTTTCATGCTTGTAGAAATAAGCAAGACGCGCGATGGCGCGCACCATGTCCGTGGACTTGTCCATGACGATCACCGCCGCCGTGCCGAGACCGGAGCGATGGTCGCGCAGCGCGTCGAAATCCATCAGC
>JAUIEG010000144.1 GCA_030428745.1 Alphaproteobacteria bacterium | reverse complement strand
TGGGGTCGGCGACCTCCAGGTCGGCAAGAAGATCCGCAAACTCGCCGAGAATTTCTATGGGCGCATCGGCGCCTATGAAGAGGCGATGAAAGAAGACGCCGCTGAAGACGAATTGGCGAAAGCGCTGTCGCGCAATATCTTTGAACAGGCGCTGGCGGAAACGGGCCCGGCTTTCGCTGATTATGTGCGCCGTGCAAACGCCAAGCTGGAAAACCAGCCTGGCGCGCGCATCGCCGGCGGCATCGTTGTTTTTCCGCCGGTGGAGGAGGGCGCGCCGTCATGACGCAAAGCACCGGGCCTGCGCCTGAATTCAGTTATGAAGTCGATGTCGATGATGTCGGCCGCGCAGGGAAAAAATTCCAGCTTAGCGCCAATGAAGGCGAGCGCGAAAAAATCGCCGCGCGGCTCAAAACGCCCTCGGTGGAGAACCTTGAAGGTGAGATGAAGGTCACTGCGTCCAAGACAATGGTTCGGATCACCGGCGACATTAAAGCGAATCTCACCCGCGAATGCGTCGCCAGCCTCGAACCCATGGCCGAAACCGTCGCCGAGACGTTCGAAATCCAGTTCACCCGAATCCCGCCTGAAGTTGAAGAGGCGGACGAAGAAGATCTCGACGCGCCAGAATATCTGGAAGGTCCGATACTCGATCTCGGAGAGCTGCTGGTGCAGCAGCTTTCCCTCGCCATGGATCCGTTTCCGCGCAAGGAAGGGGCGGAAAGCCTCGCCAAAGCCTATGCGCCGGCGGAGAATGTCTCCCCATTCGCGGCGCTCAAGGGCAGGGTGGGAAAAAGTGATGATAATCAATAGGTTTACGTAGGCCGCGAAGGGGCTATAAGGACCGCGAAAAGGCAAGAATGGGCGCCGCGTTGCATGCCGGGGCGGGCGCTCATATTCTGCGCCGAAGAATTTGCGCTGCGATATCTTCGCAGACTTGGGTCCTCGCGCGGCATTGCGGCAATGGAGACAGCTGGTTGGGCAAGTCCATGACAGAGGCCATGACTGACGGACGCGATCTGGCGCTGGCGGTGGACGCCATGGGCGGCGATTCCGGCCCGCAAGCTGTCGTTGACGGCGTTGCGCATGCGGTGAAGCGCGGCGTCAAGGCGCGGTTTATTTTCTTTGGCGACAAGGCGCAGCTTGAACCGCTGATCGCCGCGCACTCAACTCTTTCAGGCGCCGAAATCCGCCATTCCGACAATGTCGTTTCCATGACCGACAAGCCCATGCATGTTTTGCGGCGTGGCCGCGACACCTCCATGTGGGCCGCCGTGACCGCTGTCGCCGAGGGCGATGCCCAGGCGGTTGTTTCCGGCGGCAATACCGGCGCGCTGATGGCGGTCTCGCGCAAGCAGCTCGGCATGATCGAGGGTGTTGAACGCCCGGCCGTGACAGCGCTATGGCCGACGCCGCGCGGGCGCTGCGTCGTTCTTGATGTCGGCGCCAATGTTGAGGCGGACGAAGATCAGCTTGTGCAGTTCGCCATTATGGGCGAGGCGTTCTTCCGTTCCCTGATGAATGTTGAAAAGCCCACGGTCGGGCTGTTGAATGTGGGCGCTGAAGACCTGAAAGGTCACGATCTGATCCGCACCGCTGCGCGCGTTTTGCGCGAGGCGGACCCGGACATGGCGTTCAAAGGTTTTGTTGAAGGAAACGACATTTCCAAAGGCACCGTCGATGTCGTCGTCACCGACGGCTTTACGGGCAATGTCGCTTTGAAGACGGCGGAAGGCGCGGCGCGGCTGCTGGGCGGCTGGATGAAAGAGACGCTGACCGGCACGCTCAACGCCAAGCTGGGCGCCCTGTTGATGGCGCCCGGGCTTAGAAAGCTGAAGGATCGCATCGATCCGTCTTCGAATAATGGCGGCGTCTTTCTCGGCGTGAACGGCGTTGTCGTGAAAAGCCATGGCGGGGCCGATGCGCGCGGCGTGGCGAGCGCGGTCAACATGGCGGTGAGCCTGGCGGCGCGCCCGTTCCGGGATGATGTTGCGTCTACAGTGAAATCAGTGATGAGCCGGCGTCAGCGTATCGCCGAAACATCGGCGAGTGAAAATACAATCAAAGCGGCGGCGGTATGAGTTTGAAAGCAGTGCTGCGCGGGTGCGGCGCTTTTTTGCCTGAACAAGTCCTGACGAATGAAGATCTCTCAAAGCGCGTGGATACGAGCGATGAGTGGATTCGCGAGCGCACGGGCATTCGCGAGCGTCACATTGCGTCGGAAGGGGAGTTGACGTCGGACCTTGCGACCGAGGCGGCGAAGGCGGCGTTAAAGAACGCAGGGCTGACGCCGGATGACATTGACCTGATTGTCGTCGCCACAACGACGCCGGACCTGACATTCCCCTCAACGGCGGCGATTGTGCAGGCCAAGCTCGACGCGGGCGAGGGCGCGGCCTTTGATATTCAGGCCGTGTGCACCGGCTTTGTCTACGCATTGTCGACGGCGGAAAAATTCCTGATTTCAGGCCAGCACAAGCGCGCGCTCGTGATCGGCGCTGAAACCTTCTCGCGCATTCTCGACTGGGAAGACCGGGGGACCTGCGTTCTTTTCGGTGACGGGGCCGGGGCGTTCGTTCTGGAGGCTCAGCCTGCGGAGGAAGCGGGCGACCGCGGCGTCATGGGCAGTTACCTCAGATGCGACGGGCGCATGGTGGACCTTCTTTATGTGGATGGCGGCGTCTCGTCGACAAAGACTGCGGGCCATGTGCGCATGCAGGGCAACAAGGTTTTCCGCGAGGCGGTGACCCGCATTTCCGACGCCATGGTCAAGGTCTGCGCCGAGGCCAAAGTCGACGTCACCGAGATCGACTGGTTCGTGCCGCACCAGGCCAATGAGCGGATCATTCAGGGCGTCGTCAAAAAGCTCGATCTTCGTCCCGATCAGGTGGTGTCTACGATCTCCGGTCAGGGCAATACGTCCGCGGCCTCGATCCCGCTCGCCTATTGCGCGGGCGTCGCCGATGGCCGGATCAAGACCGGCGATCTCGTCCTCTTTGAAGCCATGGGCGGCGGGCTCACCTGGGGCGCCGCCTTGATGCGTGCGTGATCGTCCGGTTCGGACGCCGCGCCCCGCCATATAAAAAACAGGCAATATATATCAAAGACTTATTGACCAAAGAGGCGTCTAGCCGTTAACCTTGGCGCTAATTTGGGGACTGACGCGGGTAAGCGAACCATGGCCGGAAAAACCATCACGAGAGCGGACCTGACCGATGCGGTCTATCGCTCCCTGGGAATTTCGCGAAACGAATCCTCCGCCTTTGTGGAGCGCATTCTCGACGAAGTGGCCCAGACGCTCGAAAAGGGCGAGACCGTCAAAATTTCATCCTTCGGCACATTTTCGGTGCGCGACAAGAAGCTCAGAATGGGCCGCAATCCGAAGACCGGTGAAGAAGTGCCGATTGAGCCGCGGCGGGTCATTACCTTCCGCGCCTCGCATGTGCTGAAAGACCAGATCAACAATACCCACCGGCAGGCGAAAGCCGCCGAGTAGGCTGACTTCCGTTCTGACTGACGAAGGCGTTCCCCCCGTGGCGAAATCTGCCGAAGCGTTCCGCACGATCTCCGAAGCCGCAGAAGAGCTGGACGTGCCCCAGCATGTTCTGCGCCATTGGGAAGAAGTGTTCGGCCAGGTGCGGCCCATGCGCCGCGCCGGCGGGCGGCGTTATTACCGTCCGCTCGATCTCGACCTCTTACGGGGCATTCGCGTCCTTCTTTATGAACAGCGCTACACCACCAAGGGCGTCCAGAAGATCTTCAAGGACGAAGGCGTCAAATATGTTTCCGAACTTGGCCGCCGGGCCGCGGCCGGCGAGTCGACGGATGTCCGTCCGGTGCTGGAAGCGGAAAGCGATGCGCCCGCAAACAACGCGGCGCAACAGGGCGACATGCTCGAGCTTGGGGCCGCCGACGCCTTGAAGGAAGCGCCGTCCCTGTCGCCGGAATTGCGCCGGACGCTGACGGCGCTGCTCGCCCGTCTGGAAAGCGTTCAGGATTCGCTCGACCAGGCGTCGCTCGCGCTTGAAGCCATTGAGGCGGAGCGCGAGTAAGCGCGGCCCGGGAATTCTCCGATTTTCACCATTGCCCCGCCCCAGCCGGGCGCCTATAAGACGCGCTCGCGCTTGGCGGTTGACGCCTCCCGCGAGAGGTCGGAGCGTGGCGCAGTCTGGTAGCGCACTTGACTGGGGGTCAAGGGGTCGCTGGTTCGAGTCCAGTCGCTCCGACCATTTTTTCAAAAGCCTTCATCTTTTGCATGCGGATCATTGCCGACAAGTAGGGTGCATTTAGCTCCGGACTTGGTCCGGGGCGCTTGCATTTTCAACACCTGCCAAACTGCGGGGGTCTCCACTCTTCCGGGGGAACGTTGATCGGATGCCTAAACTTCCTTTTTCATTTCCTATGTATCGAATAGGACTAGCTATCGGGATCACCGATTGAACGATACATTGTGCTGCGCATAATGCGCCTACTTGCTCTACTTATATATCGGGGGCGGATCGGTTCAGATATGCTTTCACAGTTATCGGATAATGAATCACCACATGCTGCTGTGAGCCTTTACTTCACGCAAGCAGGGGATGGCTTTTTAGAAAATGTGTTTGGAATTGCACTTGGTGCTTTCCTGGCATTCATTTTTGGTGCGTTGCTAAATTGGTTGGGAGACAGAAAAAGGAAGTCGGAACAAATTGAACAGCGGTTTAAGGATTTGCAGAATGTATACTTGTTTGTCTGGGCTAATATCGACACTTTGATGCTGATCAAAAAACAATCAATAACTGAGTTGAGTGCTGACCGAAAAAAAATTGAACCTTTTATAAGGCGGCCTGTTATCCAAGCGATTCCGACGTTAGGGTCGCTGCAAAGCTTTTTTAAAGAGCTAGATCAAACAGAGTTTGATATTGATAACGAACTAGCAAGATTGGAATTCATGTACGAAAAATATCCGCTTTTTAGTAGAACACCATTTCATATCAGGCTCTCATTTAATTCCTTGTATAATTACTCTGTAAAGCGGAATGAATTGATCGCACAAAGTGCGGCGCAGACTAGGGATGGTTGGACTCAAGCTCTATTTAATTATTACATTCCTATGTTGGTTAGCCTATCCGAAGGAATCGAAATGCGCGTCGAAGAGAGTTTATTCTATTTATTTTGTTTGTCGGCCCAGATTGAGAAATATTGGAAGGAAGAATTTTCTGATAAGCGCTTTTTTCAAATGTTTCCTCCCAATGACGGGTACGATTTAATTCCGCCTAAAGAGTATATTAATAGGTACGTTGATTTGCTGGGCATTGATTACCCGCAGAAGCCAGAATCTCAATCGGCTTGAGGTTTCGCAACATTCTATCGGTTCAGACGCTCTAGTTTTTCTGCCACCTTTAAAAGGCTTCGATAACAAGTGGGGTGAATTAGGCGGAGCCGCACTACCATTCAATTGTATTGGCAGTAGGCAGTGATTGCAGTGCTACAACGCTGTTTGAATGGGTCATCGCCATATTCGATTATACGCTTACTTGAAGTCCGGCGCCGTCATCACCTAAATGAGTATGGAAGGCAACGGTGGCGGCTCCACCTGTTTCCGCCATCGAAAACGGTTCCCGCATAAATGCACGGCGTGAAAACCGAGCGCGCAAAAGCGGCTTCATGGTTACCGCAAAGGTAATCATGACCGCCTCAAATGCGGTGATTTTCTTTAGGGCTTCGGTGGCGATTCCTGTGTGAAAAGTTACGCCTGTCGCCGTGGATTCCACTGTTGAGGGATACCTATGTTGCATCGCCATTGTTGTGAGAGCAGTGGCCGTTCGTATGCGCGCCTGTTGGGCGTATGCGTCGGGCTTTTATGGGTCGTTGCGCCGGTTTCGCCGGCTGCGGCGTCGTCCGCGCCTGCCGAAAAGGAAGAACAACCGAAGACCCGCCAGCAGCTGATTGCGGACTGGCGGATCGCTTGCGCCACCGGCGACGGGTCGGCCTGTTACATCCTTGGCGACGCTTATGAGACCCGCAAGGATTTATGGGGCCGCCAGATCAAGGGCGACGGCGTTCATCGCGATGACGAACAGGCGCTGCGTTACTTCCGCCTTGCTTGCGAGCATGGCTATGGAAAAGGGTGCGCCAGTCTTGGGCGCCTTTATGAGATCGGCAAGGGCGCGCGGAAAAACGAAGAAGAAGCAGAACGCGCATTCGGACGCGCTTGTTCGCTTTTAGGCGGCGACGCTTGCGATCATACGGATGCTGCGCCGCTGCCGGCGGCGCCTAAACTTCGATCCTGATACGGCGATAGCGGGCGTGATGGGCGCCGGCCGTCTTGCCGTCGAGGCGGTAAAGGCTTGCGACATCGCATTGCGGTCGCGCCTTGAGCACAAACAGCGCAGCGTCTTTGTCGTTGCGTGCGGGAAAGCGGTGTGAAAAGCCGCCCGCGAAACCTGCAGCGGCGCTGACGTCGCAACGCGAATACATCACTTCATATTTCGCAGCCATGCCAATGAGCCCTTGCGTTTCGAGCAAGGGATCGCGGCGAAGCTCTTCCGGCTTCATCACAAACGCCGCGCCCGCAAGCGCAAGAATTGCAGGAATTGCGGCGTAAGAAGAAAGGTTCATTTTACGCGTCATCGCTTTGCCGCCCAGTTTCTTAAGGCACCGTAAGAACAATCTAAAAACCGGCTCTTGAGAGAGGTTTAAGGGAATAGGCGGGATTGCGCTTAACATTGCCGATGGTGGCGCAATGGCGATTGGCGCGGCGAAAAAGAGCGCACGCATAAGGCGAGCGGCGGG
>JAUIEG010000143.1 GCA_030428745.1 Alphaproteobacteria bacterium | reverse complement strand
GCTGCGGGGATCGATTTTCTGATCACTGAGCACCACAAGGGCCGAGGATCCATTGTCGGCGACCGTATCCTGAAGCCGGATTTTCCAGTTCGCAATTCTGGAATCGATAATCTCGAAACATGTCGTAACATAGGCTGTCGCGTTCAGCACATCCTCGGTGGTGACGCCAGGGCCCCTCAGATCCGAAGACAGAACGAACGCCGGCTCGACCTCTATCTGCGGATCTATCAATGACGATAAGTCGAGCGGTTTTTCGGCGTCGTGCATCATCGTGTCCAACAGATGGCCGTAATCCGGCTCATCCACGCCAAACATTTCCTGCATCGCCTCTGCGGTAAGGCCAATCTTGTGCCCAACCACACGCTCGCCGGCTTCGAGCCTTGCCGCGATATTCAGTTTTTGTATTTCATATGCGTCCTGAAGCGTGAGGTCGGGAACCATATCAGTAATCGGCGCAATAGGTTCTCTCGACGTTTCCGCTCGCCGCAACTCATGCGCCAGCTTGCGTATACCGGCGGTGTCGCCGTTATTGGTCATTCTCTAGCCTTTCCTTCCTGTCAAACACCGGGCCGCGCGCCGTGGCGACCACCTGGCGGGCGCCTGCAACCAGCATGCGGCTGTCAAAGCTTATGCACTGCAAGCCGAACCCTTTACGCAGCCATCGCGATGAGTCTTCCGGGTTGTCGATATAAATACCCGCGGTCACGCCGTCTGAAAGATTCAACGAATAATCGCCGATAGCGTCATATGTGCCTTTCCCGCCGGGAGGCAGGTTTAAGGATAGCGCCAGATCGTAGGGCCCGATAAAAACCGCGTCGACGCCCTCAACTGCAGCGATGGCGGCCGCCTGATCCAGCGCCGATTTTCCCTCAAGCTGCACAATGACGTAAGCGGCTTGTGACAATTCACGTAGCGGCTCATCAAGACCGTCGAACTTTTTCAGTGGCGAGAATCCACGCCCGCCTTCAGGAGGAAAGCGCGCCGCGTCTATTATTGCTCGCGCCTGTTCAGGGCTCTCCACATGCGGCGCCATCACGCCGCTGGCGCCGATGTCGAGCACTTTTCCAATCAGACCTGCAGATGGCTCCCAAACGCGGACAATGACCGGCAAGTTGCAGGCTCGCCCCGCCAAGATCAGTGATTCCAAACGTGCAAAACCGATTGTCGAATGTTCGAGATCAAGCACGACAAAATCGAAACCCGCGATCGCCAACGCCTCGACCACGCCTGCAGCCGGAAGCTCTATAAGAAACGTTCCAAGGGCGAGGCCGGCGCGCGCTTTTTCTCTCAGCGCATTTCCCAGCAACAGCGATTTAGAAACTGTGCGGGCGCCCGGGCTGTTTGACGGTCTGTCAGTATTGTTGTCCCCAGCCATACCCTCTCCCTGCGCGCGCGCCCTACTAAGCCTGCTGAAAAACCGCCCGCCTTGCGCGGGCGGCAAAGCGAAAACAGTCCAACTCAGCAAACGCGGTCGTGCGCAGAAACCGGCGCGTCCGCCATATATCGCTTATCACTCACCTCACTAACATGTCAATTATCCTTTTGACGTTTCTAGTGGTCCTCGCGGGGGTGGAGGGCGCGCTCTTCGACACAAAATCTCCGGCAACTCAAAGTGGCCGGAAACCATCGAATTGCCTGGATATAAATACCTGTTTATATTATGTTTGCGTAGATGGCAGCCGATCTCACTCGCTCCAGCTACACCCTCCCAGCCAAGCCCAGCCAGCGGGCCCGCTCGAGAAAAGATTGAGTTACACCCCTCTTGCCAGGTGGAATATCTAACATCTAGTATGTTAGCTGTTGTCAGCTTCTCTGCCTGTGACAAACCTTTTGCCTTGCCGCAGGGCCGCCGCACAGTTCGGCCCCGAACAATGACGGGAAACCCCATGCCATCGCTGCATCAACGTGCAACTCCCAAATCCCAGTTTAAGACGCCAATGGGCCGCAGCATGACCATGTCCGAATTTGGATTCGGCGCCGCGCCGCTTGGCAACTACCGGCGCACCCTCAGCGAAGAAGAATGCGACGCCACGCTGGCGCGCGCATGGGAGTTGGGCGTGCGATATTACGATACGGCCCCGCTTTACGGTTTCGGGCTCTCCGAGATGCGCGTGGGACGATTATTACAGACGAAACAAAACGATGAATACGTATTATCTTCGAAAGTCGGTCGCGTATTGGAACCGTGCCCTCCGGAAGAAGCCGACGGTATTATCTTTGAAAACATTCCGCCTTGTAAATTCGTTTACGACTATTCCTATGACGGCGTCATGCGGTCCTATGAAGAAAGCTTAAAGCGAATTGGCGTTGACAGGATAGATATTCTTTATGTCCATGATATCGACGCTTTCAACCATGGCGGCCGCAACGAGGCGCTCGGGCGGGCCCGCGAACTCATGGATGACGGCGGGTGGCGCGCGCTGAGCGAACTGCGCAGCAGCGGCGCTGTCGACGCAATCGGAATCGGCGTCAATGAATGGGAGCCATGCGCCCTGATGCTGGCGCAAGCCGATCCGGATATTTTTCTTCTGGCAGGCCGGTATACGCTGCTGGAGCAACAACCCGCTTCCACATTATTTCCTGAATGCGAGAAACGCGGAGTAAAAATCGTAATCGGCGGCCCATATAACTCGGGCATTCTTGTGGGAAGGACGACATATAATTATTTCGAAGACATTCCCGAAGACATTCGCAACAGAACGCGTCTGATTGAAGACGTCTGCAAGAAACACGACGTCGCTATGGGAGCCGCTGCGCTTCAATTCGTGCTTGCGCATCCGGTCGTCGTCAGCGTGATTCCGGGATCGCAGACACGCTCGGAACTGGAAGACAATATTGGCTATGCAGAAGACAGCATCCCCGCGGAGTTCTGGCGCGATTTGCGCGCGCAAGGAATAATCGACGCCGCCGCGCCGGTGCCGGGCGAATAGAGCAGACGATGCCGATGCCGTTGCAACCATCGGCGAGCGATATCGCTTCAGGCGGGATCTTGCCGCTCGACCGAGAAAAGGCCTGCCTGGTGGGACGCGTCTGGATGAATTCGAACGCGCCCGGTCCCCATGTAGCTGCAATTCGCGATGACAAGCTAATTGACCTTTCCGCGCTCGCCCCAACCATGGCGGACCTGCTTGACGGGCCAGACATAAAGGAACGCGTGGAGGACCATGCAGGACCGGTATTGGGCGACCTTCAGGACTTTCTGGACAGGGGCGCGCTGCTGGCTCCCTGCGATCTTCAGGCCGTTAAAGCGTCCGGCGTGACCTTTATCGCCAGCGCGATCGAACGAGTTATAGAGGAGCGCTGTCAAGGCGCGCCCGAGCGAGCCAACTCCCTTCGGCAATCGCTCAGAGACAAGCTTGAGCCCTTGCTCATTGATATTGCTCCCGGCTCCAAACGTGCGAATGAGGTGAAAGACCATCTCATCGAAGCAGGCCTCTGGTCGCAATATCTTGAAGTCGCCATCGGGCCGGACCCTGAAATCTTCACGAAGGCCCAACCCATGTCGGCTGTGGGATGCGGCGCCGACATCGGCGTCCATCCCGACTCGAAATGGAACAATCCAGAGCCCGAAATTGTCCTTGCAATTTCACCGGCCGGAAAAATTGTCGGCGCCAGTCTGGGGAATGACGTTAACCTGCGCGATGTTGAAAGCCGCAGCGCTCTTCTGCTCGGCAAAGCCAAGGATAACAACGCCTCATGCGCCATTGGCCCTTTCATCAGACTCTTTGACGAAGATTTTCGGCTTGCAGACATCTGTAACGCCGAAGTAACGGTCACCATCACCGGTGCGGATGGTTTTGAAACTACCGGCGCCAGCGCCATGAGCGCGATGGCCCGCACACCACAAGCACTTACCGACGCGACAATCGGCGACTTCCATCAGTATCCGGATGGTCTGATGTTGTTTCTGGGAACAACCTATACGCCTACATGTGACCGCGATGAAAAGGGCGGCGGCTTCACGCATCACAAAGGCGACCAGGTACGCATCGAAAGCCCTCGCCTCGGCGCGCTTGAAAACCGCGTCACCACCAGCGATCTGGCGCCGCCATGGCGGTATGGCGTCCGCGCCCTGATGCGCTCGCTGGCGGCGAGACGGCTTCTCTAAAAGCAGCCGGCGACAGCGCAACTTTCCGCGCTGCTCTATCCAACAAAATCACGCAATGACAGGAAAAGCATATGGCAGATCTAATGGGCGAACATTTTATTGGAGCATCCCGTAGAAAATCGGCGGATGTCTTCTACGCAGCCGATCCATCAAGCAACAGGCAGCTTGAGCCGGCTTTTTTCCGGGCGACTTCTCAAGATGTCGAACATGCGACAAGGGCTGCTGAGAGTGCGGCGGAAGCATTCGACCGCATCGGAGCAGAGCGAAGAGCGCAGTTTCTGGAAGCAATCGGGGAACAGATCATGGCGCTCGGCGATCAGCTCGTCCAGCGCGCGCATGAGGAGACAGGCCTGCCCCTGGCGCGGATCGAGAATGAACGCGGGCGCACGATCGGTCAGTTGAATCTCATGGCGGCGGAAGCGCGGGATGGCGCCTGGATGTCTCTTCGCGTCGATCCTGCGCTCCCTGAACGCAACCCGATGCCGCGGCCGGACCTGCGCATGCGTAAAAAAGCCATCGGCCCGGTGGCGGTTTTCGGCGCCAGCAACTTTCCGCTGGCGTTTTCCGTCGCCGGCGGAGACACGGCCTCGGCGCTGGCCGCGGGCTGCCCTGTGGTTGTGAAAGCGCACCCCGCTCATCCGGGCGTTAGCGAACTCGTGGCGTCAGCCATTGTGCAGGCCGCGCAGAACACGGGCATGCCTGAAGGCGTATTTTCTTTGCTTCAGGGCGACTCGCATGAGACCGGCCAAGCCCTCGCCGCGGATCCCCGCATCAAGGCGATCGGTTTTACAGGATCACGACAAGGCGGCCTTGCTCTCATGAAGATTGCCGCCGCGCGCAAAAGCCCGATACCGGTCTACGCCGAAATGAGCGCGGTCAATCCTGTCATCCTGCTGCCCGGCGCGCTCAAACAAGACGCAAACCAGCTTGGAGAGGCCTTTGCAGCCTCGCTCGCCCTTGGGGCCGGACAGTTTTGCACCAATCCCGGACTGGTCATCGCGCCTGCAGGCCATGACCTTGCAGCGTTTGTCGCCAGCGCCGAAGCGGCCCTGGAAAACACGGCAGAACAGACAATGCTGACGGCCGCTATTTGCGACGCGTATGAGCGCGGACTTGAAGCGGCGAAGTCGCAACCTGACGCAGATGCCTGGACGTTGAATAACCGGTCGGAGACCAACCGGTGCCGGCCTGCGCTCATAAAAACGACAGCCGCAAACGTCATGGAGAACGAAGTGCTCCAACGGGAAATCTTCGGACCTGCGTCCGTCATCGCGGCATGTGAAACGCCAGACGAAATCGGGTCGCTTCTAAACTGCATCGAGGGGCAACTTACGATCAGCGTTCATTGCGCCGATGCGGACCTGCGGCAAGCCGCCGACTTGTTGCCGCTGTTGGAAGAAAAGGCAGGCCGGGTCATCGCCAATGGCTGGCCGACCGGCGTTGAAGTCTGTCATGCCATGGTTCATGGCGGACCTTTTCCCGCCACGTCAGACGGTCGCACAACATCGGTCGGAACCCTCGCTATAGACCGGTTTGTGCGTCCGATTTGTTACCAGGATTTTCCCGCCTCACTATTGCCGGCGGCGCTGCAAGAAGATGTCTTGGAGGAAACGCCGCACAGGCGAGACGGGCGCTGGCAATTCTAATGGAGCAACATGGCGGCGCCCAGCTTCAGCGAGCTGCGCGCCGCCTTATACGCCTAGGAAGCCGGCGCTGTCCGGTTCGTTACGATCGTTTTCGAATTCGTATATTCGGCCAGGCCGTGCAGCGAATTCTCAATCCCGATGCCCGATTGCTTGTGCCCGCCGAAGGCTACATGCGGAGAAAATGTGTGGACCTCATTGATCCACACTGTACCCGCTTCGATGCGTTCCGCAATTTGACGCGCCCGGTCAGCGTCTGCGCTCCAGATTGATGCGGCAAGTCCATACTCCGTGTCGTTTGCACGGCGTATGACATCTTCCATGTCACGGAATTTCAACAATGGCAGAACCGGACCGAACGCTTCTTCCGTAACGACTCGGCTATCTTCAGGCGGATTGTCGATGATTGTCACCGGTACAAAATATCCGGGGCCGTCCTCAACCTCTCCGCCAAGCAGGAACCGGTGGCCGCTCTTCTTGCTGTCCGCGAGCAGATCCTTGAGTTTTTCGAACTGCATCGCATTCTGGATGGGGCCGAGATCGACACCCTGCTGAAGTCCGTCGCCGACTTTCACTGTCCGCGCATATTTGACCAGCGCGTCGGCGAGCGCGTCATAGATGTCTTCATGGATATATAACCTTTTCGCCGCCACGCAGAACTGCGCGCTGTTCTGAAACGCCGCCCAGAACAGCTCTTTGGCGGTCGCCTGGATATCTACATCCGGCATGACGATCGCCGGGTCGTTGCCGCCCAGCTCCAATGTGATCCGTTTCAGATTGCCCGACGCCGACGCCATAATCTTGCGTCCGGTCGCCGTCGATCCGGTAAAGCTGATTTTCCGGATGTCATCACATCCGGTCATCCATTCGCCCAACTCATTGCCCCCGGAAACGACGTTCACCACGCCTTTGGGCAGAACGCTGCGCGTCAGCTCACCGAATTTCAGCGTACACAACGGTGTAAAGGGAGACGGCTTCAAAACAATCGTATTGCCGGCGACAAGAGCCGGCGCGATCTTCCAGACAGCCAAC
>JAUIEG010000142.1 GCA_030428745.1 Alphaproteobacteria bacterium | reverse complement strand
CCCGCCAAGGATGTCGGTGATCCCGGCAAAGAGATCGCGGAAAATATTGACGCCCAAAATCGCCTCGCCGGCGACAACGCCGAGGCTGTCGGAAACCTCGCGCCCTGGCGCGGAATCGGTGGTGGTAACAATCATCTATCGCCTCCCTGTTGCCGTAAAAACATGGGAAGCGCACGCAGCGCTTCAACCAGCGCTGGGACCAGCCGCCGTCAACTTGCGATTAAAAGAGGCCGAAAAGCTTTTTACGCTTGTGCTTTTTGAAATGCGCCTTGCCCTCTTTGGAGGAGAGGAAGACGTTGTAATCAAGTTCCGGTCGCTCGGTGCGCAAGGCGGTGGCGCGAAGCCCGCGAATGAGATCATCGCCCGCAGCCGAAAAGGCTGTCGCGGCCACGAAATCTTTCGCTTCGCTGGGCAGCGCCGCGTCGCCTGCAGCGTTTTTCTTCTTCGGCGAAAACAGCTTTTCTTTCCTGGAGAGATTTTCGCGCAAGGCGGAAAAAGCCGCCGCCGCTGGCGTTGAGAAATCTTCGGGCAGCGCATCCGCATCAACGGGAGAATAATCTGTGCGATGGGGCACCGGAATGTTTTCAACGCCGCGGCCCGTCAATTGACGGGTGGTCGTTTCGGAAAACCCGGACCAGATCTGTTTCAGCCTATCAGTCATGACCTAACCCCTAAAGCTCCGGTTTCTCGCGTTTCCATTCGAGCCCGCCATTGCGGGTGATGACAGCGACGTCGATGGGGCCGCCCACCGTTTCCACTGAATGCATGACTTTCTGCTGGAACGAATTGAGCTTGATCAGCGAGGCCGCCGTTTCGCCCAGCTCTTTCCTCGGCAGCGTGTTGATCGCCCTGAGGATCGGCCGCGTATGCACTGCGTACTGATAATTATCTACGGAGTTGAAAAACTCATTCACCGCGCCGGCGAGATTGTTGCTGGAATAATCGCGGAAGATGGTCGTCTTTTGCGCGTCGCTTAAGTTGGGCGTGCGACCGACAATATCGGCGACAAGTCCGCGTGAGAGCTTCAGCGTTTCGGAATAAATGAACATCCGCAGATACTGATCCATACCGGTCAGGAAAGTCCGGATCATGCGGTCCTGCGCGAAAGGCTGGAAAACCGGGCCGGAATCCGCGCCGATATCGGCTTTGCGATCCTGTTTACGCTTCAAGATGCCGAGCACCACCGAAGAGGCGAGATAGGAGCGCATGGACGGGAATTTTTCCTTCGCCCCGAAGCCCGCAAAAACAACGCCCGTATAATGTTCGAAGAACGCGTCCTTGGTCACGGCGAAAACCGCGATTTCACGCAAGCGTCCAAGGGTTTCCTCGCTGACGGAAAACCCGGGATGTTCGTTTTTCAACGAGCCGGTGAGGCTCGTGATCAACTGGTCGATCTCGCCGCCATAGCGCCGGCGCACCTGCTCGCCCATGCCCTTTGGAAAACAGCCGAGATCGCCGCGAGGCGAGTCGTCGGGACACCGCTGATAATCGGCGTGCATTTCGCCGACGACAAACTCGAAGATCGAAGAGATGTGGTCGCGCACGCCGCCCGGATGGGTCTGCTGGAATTTCTGGACCTGATAGTCGAACTCTTCGGCCAGCACCGTATAGACGACAGCAACGACTTTGAAATATTCTGTATCCTGATGGTCGGCGGGAAAGAGATCAGGATTGCCGGAAAGGAACTCCATGAAGTCTTCCGCGTAGGCGGCGACCGTATCCAAAGGGCGCCCGCGCGATTGTTCGCGATAGAGGGAGATCACTGTCTCCCACGGCGTCGACATGATTTCGGCGTTGTTATAGATCATCACCGCCACCGGCTGGCCTTCGACCAGCGGGAACAGCTTGTCCGCAGAATTATAGGTTTTGAGATAGCGGTCGCCGGAGATGGTCACGGCGCTATCCGCCGCCATCGCCACCGCCTGACGGTTCATCAACACGACTTCAGACGTCATCGACCCCTCACGATTCCCCTGCCAGGCCCCAAAACAGCCCGGGCGAGCCCCTCCCGGCCCGGCTTTAAAGGGATGTTAACTGGAAAATACCGGTTTGGAAACAAGCGCGGGACGGCCCATGGGCGGGAAATGGCGGGAAATCAGGCCCTTGATCGGTTACCGCGCATTAGCCAAAGCCCCTGAAAAACTAGGCAAAATTTTCATTTCTTCAGATGAACATTTGTCCATGTCTCGGGAAGGAGAACCCCATGGCTTTGGACATCGTAACGACCTATCTCACCGGCCTCAGCCTCGTCGAATGGCTGATTTTCGGCTTTATCGGGACGAACGTCCTTATTGCTGGCGTGTGCATTGTCGAGCGCACCGTCCAGCGCGAGCCGGCCCGGATCAAGGAATAAACCGGCTGGCTTCAAAGCCGAGCGCCTCGCGCATTCGGCCGATTTCCTCCAGTTTCGCCTTGAAGACCGACCAGTCGTCCTGATCGGCGATCGGCGCCCAGATCGCCTCCACCTCATCAATCAGCATGGTGCAGGGCTTTGCGCCCTTGAAATAATCATGGGCGAGGCGCTCCGGCCGGTCGGGCTCCGCGGATGTAAGGACCTCCCGGATTTCAGAAAATTTATCCTGGGCGTAAAGCTCCGCGACGGGGCTTTGCATGGCCCTCTCCGCCGATGCTGCGCCACAGAACCAGTCGAAGAAAACCCGTTCGTAAGGCGCACCGGTTTCAGTCATCCACTTCAAAAAACCCCCTACGAAAGCGAAGTCGCCCTCGCCTGTGCGCTGAAGCCCGAGCCGCCGGAAAAACGCATCCGACATCGCCTTTTCATAGACGCCGGAAAAAATCCGCAACCCTTCATTCAACGCCTCGACAGGCGCCAATAAAGACAGCGCGCCGCCAAGCTGAGCAAGGTTCCAGGCGCCCGCCTCCGCCTGCCGCCCGAAGGCGTAAAGCCCTGTCTGATCGAAGTAAGCGGCCGTGAAAGACGGGTCGGCGACAGGCGCAAAACGCCATGGGCCATAGTCGAAACTCTCACCCGTCACATTCATATTGTCGGTGTTCAAAACGCCGTGAACAAATCCCGCCGCCATCCACTGCGCCACGAGTTGCGCCGTATGCTGAACGACGTTTTCAAAGAACGAGAGGATGCGCGCCTCACCTTCTTTTTCGGCGAGCGCTGGATAGAAATGCGCGATGCAATAATCAACCAGCGCCGCGATCGCCTCATCGTTTTTTTCATAGGCAAGACGCTGAAAAGCGCCAAACCGCACATGAGAATGTGACAACCGCACCAGCACCGCGGAACGCGCGGGCGAGGGCTCATCTTCACGATAGAGTTTTTCGCCCGTCTCGATCAGGCTGAACGTTTTCGACGTATAAACGCCCAGCGCTTCAAGCATTTCGGTCGCGAGAACTTCTCGCACGCCGCCTTTCAAGGTGAGGCGCCCATCGCCGAAACGCGAATAGGGCGTTTTGCCGGAGCCTTTGGTGCCGAGATCGAGAAGCCGCCCGTCGCCGTCGCGCAACTGCGCGAACAAAAAGCCGCGGCCGTCGCCGATGTCGGGATTGTAGCTGCGAAACTGATGCCCGTGATAACGGATGGCGACCGGCGCGGAGAGATTGCCGGGCAGCGGCTCGAACCGGCCGAAATGGGATATCCAGTCCTCTTCCGACAGATCGCCGAGACCGACCTTTTCCGCCCATTGCTGGTTGCGGTAGCGGACGATGTGGTCGGGAAAGGCCGCCGCCGCGACCGGGTCGTAAAAGGGCGCGCCCTTGTCGCGCCCTAAATTCTCAAAAACCGGGTCGGGCTTATAATTTTCCACTGCGAATATGGACCTTCTTGACCTTTTGCGCCAAAAGTCGGCGCTTGCTGCGAACGCGAAACATTGCGTCCGCACTTCCTATCACGTTGGCTCTAACACGTAGACACAGAGAATTGACCATGGACGCCGCCCGCCTTCCCACCGCTGATGATGTTCGCGCCGCCGCCGAACGGATCGCCGGCCGGATTAAGCGCACGCCGCTGGTCCATGCGCGCAAGCTCTCAGCGCTCACTGGCGCCGATATCTATTTGAAGCTTGAGAATCTCCAATATACCGGGGCCTTCAAGGAGCGCGGCGCCCTCAACAAACTATTGTTGCTCTCGGACGCGGATAAGAAACGCGGCGTCATCGCCGCCTCCGCCGGCAATCACGCGCAGGGGCTCGCCCGCAATGCGTCTGCGCTCGGCATCCCCGCCGTCATCGTCATGCCTGTGACGACCCCGGATGTGAAAGTCCGCCAAACCCGTGAGCTCGGGGCGGAGGTCGTTCTGACCGGCCATGATTTCGACGAGGCGAAAGGCGCCGCCGCGAAGATCCAACAGGAGCGCGACCTCGTCTTCGTTCACCCCTTCGACGACGCAGACGTCATCGCCGGACAAGGCACCGTGGCGCTCGAAATGATCGAGGACGGCCCTGACTTCGACGCCATGATCGTTCCCATTGGCGGCGGCGGGCTGATCGCCGGGATGGCGCTCGCCATCAAGGACCTCTCCCCCAAGACCGAACTTATCGGCGTACAGGCGGCGCTCTTCCCCTCCATGGCGAACGCCATTGACGGCGGCAAGCGCGAGACTGGGGGCTCCACCCTCGCCGAAGGCATCGCCGTAAAAGAGGCCGGCGCGCTGACCCGCCAGATCGTTCGCAAGAATGTGGATGATATCGTGCTGGTCGAGGAACGCATTCTCGAACGCGCTCTGTCGATGCTCATCATGGATCAGAAGCTTTTGGTGGAAGGCGCCGGCGCCGCCGGGCTCGCCGCGATCCTCGCCGATCCTTCACGCTTCAAAGGCAAGACCATCGGCCTTGTCCTTTGCGGCGGCAATATCGATGCGCGATTATTGTCGATGATCATCATGCGCGACCTTGCGCGCTCCGGCCGGCTGGCGCGGCTGCGGGTTCAGCTTCTCGACATGCCGGGCCAGCTCGTCCGTGTGGCGTCGATCATCGCCGAGAACGATGGCAACGTCATCGATGTGGGCCACCACAGAACCTATTCGGATCTTCCCGCAAAGATGACCTGCATGGACGTCACCATCGACACGCAAGGACAAGAGCACCTCAACCGCATCATCGAGAACCTCCGCAAGGAAGGCTATGAGGTCGAAATTGCCGCATACTGAATAATCGCTCGCAAATACACGTTATGCGAGAGCGCAAGAGCAACATCCGCACAGCGATTGAAAATTAACATTGAGATCAACAGGTTGTATTGATTATCCACCCTCTTCGCGATTGACTTAAGGATCGTGTTCGCGTCTTTTAAGAACGCATGCGCGAAGCGCAGGGGTAGCCGATCGCCGTTGGGGAAGAAGGGCGCGCGGCCATAAACACAGAGTGGATGGGACTTATCATGATGAAATTCGTAACGGCTGCATTGGCCGCAACTGCGCTCATGGCCGCTCCGGCGTCAGCCGCGCTCATCGACTTCGCCAATGAGGCGGACACCAATGGCGAACGTGGCGTCGCCAGCGGTACGCAAATCACTATTGACGGCATTAATCTGGAGCTCGTCGCTTACCGCGACGGTGGCGATGCGATTAGTCCGTATCTTGATGCCGGCAACGCCGGTCTTGGCGCCTGCAAGGTGCTGGATGGCAACGATCAGTGCGTTCCCGGCAACGACGACAATGTGACGGTTCAGGAGAATCTTGAAGTTTTCTTCCGGAATGCGGCGATGGATGGCGACATTACACGTGACATCCTGGGCCTTGCTTTCCGCGATGTGAACCACAATCTGCTCGGCCTTGGCAATGACGGCCTGGTGGAGATCCAGACCTCAAACGGAATCATGACCGACTTGTTCTCCACCTTTATCGCAATGGCGGCGGGCGGCGACGCGTTCTTCCAGAACACGATCGGCATCGGCATGTATTTCGTAGACACCGAATTTTACATCTCGGCGATGGACGTCTCCGACGTGCCGCTTCCGGCGGCGCTGCCGCTGATGCTCGCCGGTCTTGGCGGTCTTGGCTTCGCCTCGCGCCGCCGCGAACAGGCTGCGTAACCGACAAAAGCCCTAAAAGGCTTTGAAAACCGGTCCTTTCTGGGCCGGTTTTTCATTTTGGGACAATCTCCGGCCCCCCGCATTTTCCGTTGAATCTCTCCCGCGCGAGCTTATCTTTATGGACACACGCGAGGGGCGAGGGCGACATGATACAATCAAAACGCCAAGAGGCGAAGCTTTGGGGATTTTCCGCACTATTTGCACTTGCAGCGGCGATGCTGTGTTTCAGCGCCCTTGCACAAGCGCCCGCCGATAGCGGCCGCACTGGCGTCATCCTAACCCTCAATGGCGCGGTGACGCCGCCAGCTGCACAATATCTCGAACGCGAAATCATGGCCGCCTCCGATGCGGGGCGCGAAATCGTCATCATCGAAATCGACACGCCCGGCGGCCTCATGGATTCCATGAAGACCATCATCAAGGCGATCCTGGCGTCCGACACACCAGTGGCGACATATGTTTCGCCCCAGGGCGCGCGCTCCGCGAGCGCGGGTCTCTACATCATGTATTCCGCCCATATTTCCGCCATGGCGCCCGCGACGAACACCGGGGCGGCGACGCCCGTTGAAATCGGCGGCGCACCATCGGAAGACAATCCGCTTAAGGAGAAATCCCCGGCGGAAGACGCCGACAAGACGACCAATCCCGTCGATATCGACGACGGCGCCGACGCCGAAGAGCTGGACGACGCGCGGGAGACCGCGCCTGACGCAATCCGCGACGCTGATCGCACCCTTTCCAACGACGACGCGCTGCGCTCCAAAGCGATCAATGACGCCGTCGCCTATATCCGCGCGCTCGCCGAAGAACGCG
>JAUIEG010000141.1 GCA_030428745.1 Alphaproteobacteria bacterium | reverse complement strand
TATAAGGCAGGAAAAAAACTGGTGAAAAATTATCCACGGGTTCCCGTTTGGCCTTATACTTGGCCGGCCCCCATCACCCCTCTGATAGCGTGCGTCCCCGTCATCCCGTGCGCACTGCGGCGCGTAGCGCTGCTGTGCAGACCCGGGATCGCTATCGGGGTTGCGATCATCGGCAACCGATCCCGGATCTGCGCAGCAACATTTCATGTTGCAGCGCGTCCGGGATGACGGCCCCGTTTTCCGCGCCTAAACTTCCGCCATGTCCGGCTATGTCTATTTCATCGGAGAGAAACCAGACGGTCCGCTTTACACCGGCGTGACGGCCAATCTCGGCGAGCGCGTCTACCAGCACCGTCAGGCAATCGGGTCATCTTTCTGCCGCCGCTACGGCCTTAAAAAGCTCGTCTATTACGAAGTCTTCGACCGCATCGAAGACGCCATTGTCCATGAAAAGCGCGTCAAGAAATGGCGCCGCGCCTGGAAGAACAAGCTCGTCGATGAGATGAACCCCGATTGGCGCGATCTCTACGAAACCCTGAATCAGTAGCCGCCCCGTCATCCCGTGTGCTGGCAGCACGAAGCGGTGTGGGCGTTCCCGTCATCCCGGACGCGTTGCAGCACGAAGTGATGCAATGCAGATCCGCGATCGCTTGCCGCACGCTCCGTTACCCCATCTGCCGCACAGCACGCAGTGACGCCGCCCGTCATCCCGTGTGCTGCGCAGCACGAAGTGATGCGCTGCTAACACGGGATCGGCCGCAACGAAGCGCCACCCCGAAACCGATCCTGTGTCTGCGCCGCGTCATTGTCATGCCGCGCCGCGCACGGGATGACGGCGTGGGATGGTTTTCAAAAAATGCTGTCTGAAATCGGGCCGCAAGACGCGCGCCAACCGTGGAGAGTATTTTTAGGTGAAGTGAACCGTAGGGCGGGTTAGCGCAGCGTAACCCGCCGCGTCATCCGGCGACTGGCAATATGGCGGGTATCGCTTCGCTCAACCCGCCTTACTTGCTGCTCCACCTTTCTCTGAAACTATTTCTTTGCCAGTTCTTACTATCTTCTCGAGCAAGTAAACGTGGTATTTTAGGGCGGAAATTTGCGCTTTTGGATTATACTTGTGTAGGCTTTTTTGGTCAGCCTTGAGAATGAATAATAGTCGGTGGAATTTTACAATCTTTGCGACGATATTTTTATCGATTAACCCCAAACGAGAAAGTTGGCTTTCAAAAATCGGCTCTTGATCTGGCAGCTCTGGCAATATGACTATTGTTGGTCGTGTGAGTCTCTTAATGACTTCTGACTCTAACAGTGCAGCCTCTTTGTTCATTAGTTGTGCAAACGGCCTGCTTTCAATGATTTCTACTAGGTACTCTATCTCGGAAATTACAGCGCTGGTTATCGCTTCTCGTTCATACCGCTGTTTCCGGGCATCGTGAAACCACTGCGCGCCGTTACTAGCTATGAACCCGGCAATGCTGCCAGTGAGAGCGATTAGGATCGGGGAACCAAAGAGGTTTTCAAGCGATCCCAATTACTTCCTCACTGACAAGCTAAACACTCATCGTAATCGGTCTTCGCGGCGGCCTGCATCATCTGCGCCATGGGGTCGGCGCCGATATTCTCCGCGCCGGGCTCTGAGGTCATGGC
The DNA here is from genome assembly GCA_030428745.1 of Alphaproteobacteria bacterium. GTDB lineage: Bacteria > Pseudomonadota > Alphaproteobacteria > Caulobacterales > Parvularculaceae > Hyphococcus. The sequence continues at coordinate 5,171 of JAUIEG010000141.1, read as the reverse complement.
CTGTTCCGCGGCGGCGGCGGTGACGCGCGTGCCATTGGCGAAGCCGGCGCGCTGGATCGATTTCGAGCGGCAATAATAAAGCGACTTGCAGCCCTTCTCCCACGCCATCCAGTGCAGCATGTGAAGGTCCCACTTATCGATGTCGCCAGGCAGGAAGACATTCACCGACTGGCCCTGGCAGATATAGGGCGTGCGGTCCGCCGCGAGCTCGATCACCCAGCGCTGGTCAAGCTCGAAGGCGGTTTTGAAAACGTCTTTTTCTTCCTGTGTCAGGCACTCAAGATGCTGGACCGATCCTTCATGCTCAAGGATCGAGGTCCAGATTTCATCCGTGTCCTGACCTTTTTCTTCCAGCAGGGCTTTCAGCGCCACATTCTTCACCGTGAAGGAGCCCGACAGGGTCTTGTGGGTGAAGACGTTCGCCGGGATCGGCTCGATGCAAGGCGAGCAGCCGCCGCAGATGATGGAGATCGACGCCGTCGGGGCGATCGCCATTTTATGGGAGAAGCGCTGTTTGACGCCCTTGTCCGCCGCATCGGGGCAGGGGCCGCGCTCTTCGGCCAGCGCCACGGAGGCCGCGTCCGCGCCCATGCGGATATGTTTGAACAGGCGCGTGTTCCACGACTTCGCCATGGCGCTCTCGAACGGGATGTTCATGGATTGCAGGAAGGAGTGGAAGCCCATGAGGCCGAGCCCCACCGAGCGTTCGCGCATGGCGGAGTATTTCGCCTTGGCCATGGCCTCCGGCGCGCGGTCGATGAAGTCCTGCAGCACATTGTCGAGGAAGCGCATGACATCCTCGATGAATTGCGGCTCGTCTTTCCACTCCTGATATTTCTCGGCGTTGATCGAGGACAGGCAGCACACGGCCGTGCGCTCTTCGCCAAGGTGATCCTTGCCGGTGTGGAGCATGATCTCCGAGCAGAGATTGGAGGTCGAGACTTTAAGGCCGAGATCGCGCTGGTGCTTGGCCATCTGCTTGTTCACCGTGTCGGAGAACAGGAGATAGGGCTCGCCCGTCGCAAGGCGCACATCGAGGATCTTCTGCCACAGCTTGCGCGCAGGGATCGTGCGCAGCACTTCGCCGGTCTTCGGCGAGCGCAGGCCGAAATCCTCGTCATTCTGGATCGCCAGCATGAACTCGTCAGTGATGTTGACGCCGTGATGCAGGTTCAACGACTTGCGGTTGAAGTCGCCCGACGGTTTGCGGATTTCGAGGAACTCCTCGATTTCCGGGTGGTGCACGTCGAGATAGCAGGCGGCCGAGCCGCGGCGCAGCGAGCCCTGGGAAATCGCCAGGGTCAGCGAATCCATGACGCGGATGAAGGGGATGATGCCGCTCGTCGCGCCGGCGTGTTTCACCTTCTCGCCGATGGAGCGGACATTGCCCCAATAAGTGCCGATGCCGCCGCCATTGGAGGCCAGCGCCACATTCTCGTTCCAGGTCGAAACGATGTCGCCGAGCGAATCGCCGACGCCGTTCAAAAAGCAGGAAATCGGCAGGCCGCGATTCGCGCCGCCATTGGAAAGAACGGGCGTCGCCGGCATGAACCAGAGTTTGGAGATATAGTCATAGATCCGCTGGGCGTGGTCGGCGTCGTCGCCATAGGTGCGTGCGACCCGGGCGAACATGTCCTGAAAGGACTCACCCGGCAGGAGATAGCGGTCCTCCATGGTGGTCTTGCCGAAATCAGTGAGCAGCGCGTCGCGGGAGCGGTCGACAACGATGTCGCGCACGACCTTAAGGGCCGGTTTTTTGGCGTCCTTCTGGGCCTCCGCGGTTGATTCAGCGGTGGCTGGTGCGGCGGTTTCCATCTCTTTGGCGGCTTCTGACAACGACATTCTTGCCCCGTCCCTCTTTACTTTCGCCTTCGAAAAGGCGCGCAAAAACCTTCAGCCCGGATTGCCCAAAAGGGGCCGCATCCGGCGCGGCTTTCCGTTTCTGTTGTGAATCGCCAACGCCCCGCGTCGACACAACATATAGTGATAGAGCCTCAGCCCAACGTCAACATGAAGTTGGTCCGTGGGCAAAAGTTTTTGGTTAAGGAGGTGTTAACGGGGCGCAACAATTGCGCCTTAAGGGTTAATCGCGGCGGCGGTTTTTCGCGCCTTCGCCGCCTCGTTTCGCCTCCGAGCCGCGCAATTCGTGCGCCTCAAATTTTTTGGCGAAAGCGTCGGTGCGCCAGCTTTCGGGCGCCGGGGAGAAGCCGGCGTCGACGAATTTCACCGACGAATCGCGGCGGCGCCACTCGGGCTCGTGGCTTTCCGGCGTTTCAGGGGAAAAACCGGCGCCGGCGTGATTCGTTTGCGCGGACGCTGGCCCCGCTGCGGATCGGGATGCGCCGCCTCTCGCGCCGCCGCCGCCAACGCGGGCCCGGAAAACATCGACTGCGTCCTTGATGCGGTGGCTGATGTCGGCCGGGTGAAGGACGCTTCTGGCCGCAAAGCCTGAGCGGATGGCGGTCAGGGCGTCGGCCTGGGCCTTGTCGGCGACGCGTTCGGTGAGCGGGCCGGAGAATAAGGAAAGCGCTGCGCCCATAAACGCATAGATGAGCCCGCCGATGACGATCAGCTTCGCCGCCCAGGGATACTGCATGATGGCCAGGGTTGCTTTTCCAACGCCTTCAACGTCTTCGGGCCGCGGCCCCGACCCGACGAGGACGTAAGTCATGAAGGCGCCTAAAAGGCCGCCGCAAGCGAAGGCCAGCAAAGGCGAAGGGCCTGCGCCGCCACCCGCCGCCCGGGCGAGAAAACCGCGCAGCATAAGCCGCGAGCGCTCATCTTCGGCGCCGTTGAGGAAGCTGATTTCACGAAAGAAATCATGGGCCTCCAGCGCCGTCAGATGCGCCCGGGAAAGATCGTCGACGGCATCGGCCGGATGCCCGCGCCGGTCCATGTCGCTCCTGAGGGACGACAGCGTCGAATCGAATTCGTCTGCTGCGTCTGCGATCGCACCGCCAAATGCGGCGGCGTCTTTCTTGATGCGCTCATTGTCAGCATTGCCGAAGGCGCGGGTGAGCGCTGCGACCCCAAACGCGACCCCAAGCCCCGCCCCGGCGACAATCAGAAACACCCGCATGAGGACGCCTGCGTCATCAAGCGGGATGCCCGGGCCGACTACAGAGACGCCGTCGGCGCGCGCATTGAGGACGGCGATGTATAGCCAGATGGCGACGCCGAGCCAGACAAGGCCGATCAGAACGCGCAAAGCCTGGGCCGCGAGGGTCACTTCGCCTTCGCGCCGCTCATCGATACGGGCGGCGAGGCGGGCCGCCGGTTCGCGCAAATCGTCTTTGCGGCGCGCCATGGCGTGCGCCGATTGTTCAAGCAACATCGTCAAGGGCAGGGAGCCTGCCTCTTCCTCATTGCCGGTTTGGTCCGGAAACAGCGCCACAGTCGGATCCCAGGGCGCGAAAGCCCGCCCGGCCGTGGCGGCTTTGGGAGGCGTCGATTTTGCGGAAAAGCGTGATGAAAAAGGAAGGCGGGAGACCATAGCGCCAGCGCTTTTTTGCAAGCTCTGGAGCATTCCCTCCTTATTCTCTTTTGTGCTCATCACCTCGGCCCCCTCGGCAACCCCGCATAAATACGGGGGTTTTTACCCACCATCGGCATTCTATCGGAAAAGGGCGGGAGGGTTAATCCCCGGGCCGGCGGCGCATCAGGGCAAGGCGTCTCTTCGGCTGCAATCCGGTCTTGCTGAGAATGGCCTTCGCCCCGCATAGAGCGGGCATGACGCATTCTTTTTCACAATTGATGTCGGGCGCCGTTCTCGAAGACAGCGCCCTTTCCATGACGATCCCGCCTGACTGGATGCAGGGGCGGACAACCTATGGCGGACTTTCGGCGGCGATTGCGCTTGAGACGGCGCGGCGCGCATTCCCCGAGGCGCCGCCTCTGCGCTCGGCGATGGTGTCGTTTATCGGCCCGGCGGGCGGCGGCGTTGAAGGCCGCGCTGAACTGCTGCGTCAGGGCAAGTCCGTCACCTTTGTAGAAGCTAATGTCAGCCAGGTGAAAGAGGGGGGTGAACGGAGCCTCGCCACGCGCTGCGAATTCGCCTTCGGCGGCGCGCGCCCGTCGCAATGGAACCGCAATTTTACGCCCACGCCCGATATGCCTGCGCCCGAGGATTGCGAGGCTTTTGCACCGCCTTCAGGGGCGGCTCATTTTACAAGTCATTTCGACAGCCGTCTTGCAAAGGGCGGACGTCCGGTCAGCGGTTCAAAAGAGCACGATCATTTCATCTGGGTGCGCCATACCGATAAAAACGCCAACGGCATTGTCGCGCTGCTTGCGCTGGCGGACATGCCGCCGCCCGCGCTCATACCCATGTTCACCGAACCGGCGCCGATCAGCTCCATGACATGGATGGTGAATGTTTTGTGCGACGAGCCAAAAACGCGCGACGGCTGGTGGCTGATGGAAAGCCGGGCCGAGCACGCGGGCGACGGCTATTCCAGTCAGGATATGCTGGTCTGGAACCGCGACGGTGAGCTGGTGATTGCGGGACGGCAGATCGTGGCTATTTTTTGTTAAGTGCGGCGCCGCCTTTCAGGCGTCCTTGATGAAGACTTTCAGGGTTTTGCCGTCATCCTGAAGAGAAAAATCAACATCGCACATCGCGTCGGATGCGGGCACAATCACATGACGATTTTTGTCGCCAGCCGCCTTGCGGTGGTCGATAACTTCAACGCGGTTGGCCGTTACGGTTACTTTTGAAAGGTCCGTTGTCACCCTTCCAACTCCTCCCGCTTCATCTCCAGCGTCAGCCATTCTTCTTCTTTCGCCGCGAGGGTTTCTTCAGCGGCGGCGAGCGATTTTGCCGTCTTGTCGAAGAGTGCGGCGTCGCGCGCGAATAAATCCGGGTCTTCGAGTTTTATTTTAAGCGCGGCAATATCTTTTTGCAGCGTGTCGATTTCGCCGGGCAGATTTTCCAGCGCATATTGCTCCTTGTAGGAGAGTTTGGTTTTCGCCGCCGGTTTGGGTTTTGCGGTGGGCGGCGATGATTTCTGTTTTTGCTTCGGCGCCGCGCCTTCCAGCCCCGGAGCTGACCCCCGTTGCGCGACCATGTCGTCATAGCCGCCGGCATAGCGGATCCACCGGCCCGGCGTTTCAGGATCTGTAGCGATGACGCCGCTCACTAGATTGTCGAGAAACGCCCGGTCATGGGAGAT
>JAUIEG010000140.1 GCA_030428745.1 Alphaproteobacteria bacterium | reverse complement strand
GAAGTTCAGCCTCTTTTCCGAATTTCGGCCGGTAACAGGCGATGACCATAATGCTCATGAACGACCTCCTATCGTGTTTTCAGAACGCAAGCGTCAAGCCCGTCACGACGCACCTGATCCATCCGTGAGCGGATTGTATAGCTTCTGGAGCGTACATAAGGCCCCGGCGGATCAACGCGCCATTTATGCGGGTTCGGCAGAACGCTCGCCAACAGCGCCGCTTCGTGGGGCGTCAGGTCTTTGGCGCTCTTGCCGAACCGCGCCTGCGCCGCCGCCTCGGCGCCGAAATGACCATCACCCCATTCGGCGATGTTGAGATAGACCTCCATGATCCGGCGCTTCGGCCAGAAGCTCTCGATCAGCACGGTCATCCACGCCTCACCGCCTTTGCGCAGCCACCCGCCGCCATTCCACAAAAAGGCGTTTTTTGCGGTCTGTTGCGAAATCGTCGAGGCGCCGCGCAGGCGCTTTCCGTTTTTGGAGTCTTCGAGCGCCTTGTCGATCGCTTCGAAATCAATGCCGTTATGGAGGCAAAAGCGCGTGTCCTCCGCCGCGATCACCGCCCTGACAAGATGCGGCGAGATTTGCTCCAGCGGCGTCCAGGGATGCGTGATCACCTCACCGCCCAGCTTTCGCTCCATCATGACAAGCGTCCCCGGCGGCGGCGCAAGACGATAAAAGCCGGCCCAGAGAAGCGATGCGCCAAACAGCGCCAGCGCAACAATGACGCCCATACGCAACGCGACACGCAAACGATTTGGCGGCGCCTTTTTCTTTTTCCGCTTTTTGCGGCGGCTTTTTCTTTTTGGCGCAGTCAACGCCATAACCTGTCCCTCAATAAAAAAGGGCGGCGCGACGGCCGCCCCTTTCAAAATAATGGCGTCGGGGCGCTACTTAATCAAGGACAGGACAACCGCCGAGACCACCCAGCCCGCAAGAACGTGGGAGGCGTCGATCATCAGCAACGTCGAATTGTGCGCCGGCAGATAGAGATAGGCATACATGGTGAGCGGCAAAGCGATCAGCAGCCACATAAGGACGGCGGTCGACACAGCTTTCACAGGATCGGCGACGCCTTTCCATTTCAGAAATAAACCGACGCCAAGCACCTGAAGGAACGTCGTCGGAATGCCGCCAGCCATATAGATGTCGAAGCCGCCCGCATTATCCGGGGTGAGGCCGTGACCTTCCATCCATGGCTGCATGAACAGGACGCCATACCAGAGATAACCAAGCATCCAGAAAACAATCGTCGCGACGATAACGCCAAGCAGATTCAAACCAAGTATTTTGGGCATTGCACCCTCCCTTGTTTCTACCCGCAGGAATTATACCGCTCAGGACATATGGCGGGCAACGCGCAAAAGGATCCCCTTTTACGATTGCTGCGGATGCGAATACTCCGAATGCGGTTTAATTAGGAAAAATGCCGAAACTGCGAAAACGCTCCACATAAGGCCCGTAATCCGTAGGCTGCTCATCGCAGAGGAGATCATCCTTCTCGAACTTGATCCAGGGTTGAGCGCTTTTCACCCAGATATGTCCGGCAGGCCGGACCCAGGACGTGTCGTCGAACGTGCCTGCGCGAAGGCTTAAGAAAGGCGGGCCGCCCTCCTGACCGTTCGCGATACGGCTGCCGCAATCCTTGCAATAATAACCGTAGCGCGGATTGCCGGCGTCGGATTTCCATGTCGTCTTGCCGGGCTTGCCTTGCGTGAATTTGAACGCGTCTTCCGGAATGATTGTCGACAAAACGAACGCGCTGCCGGTCTGTTTTTGGCAGTTAGTGCAGTGGCAGGCGTACATTGTCATCGGCGGCGCGGAAAGTTCGTACCGCAACTGGCCGCACTGGCATCCGCCTTCGAGGGGAAACGTAACGGTCAAGATTTACGCCGTTTCATAATCAACAACACCGGCGCCCTCGGTGCGCCCTTGTGGGCTGTCGAGCCAGGCTTCGCAACACGCTTTCGCCAGCGTGCGGACACGGAGAATATACGACTGACGCTCTGTCGCCGAAATGACCCCGCGCGCATCGAGCAGGTTGAACAGATGCGATGCCTTGATGCACTGCTCATAGGCGGGCAGCGGATAGGCCTTGCCGTCTTTCTTGCCCGCTTCGATAATCGCCATGCAGTTTTCTTCCGCTTCCTTGAACTGGCGGAAGAGAATTTCGGTGTTCGCGAGTTCGAAATTATAAGCCGACTGTTCGACTTCGTTCTGATGGAACACGTCGCCATAGGTGAACGGCGATCCGTCCGGCTTGGCGCCGCCATAGACGAGATCGAAACCGTTATCGACCCCTTGCACATACATGGCGAGGCGTTCGAGCCCGTAAGTGATTTCACCGGTCACCGGCTTGCAGTCGAAGCCGCCGACTTGCTGGAAATAAGTGAACTGCGTCACTTCCATGCCGTCGCACCATACCTCCCAGCCGAGCCCCCAGGCGCCGAGCGTCGGGCTTTCCCAATCGTCCTCGACAAAACGGATGTCGTGGACAGAGCGGTCGACGCCGATGGCGTCCAAGCTGCCGAGATAAAGCTCCTGAATATTTTCGGGGCTCGGCTTCAAGGCCACCTGAAACTGGAAATAATGTTGGAAGCGGTTGGGATTGGCCCCGTAACGCCCATCTGTCGGCCGCCGGCAGGGCTGCACATAAGCGGCATTCCAGGGTTTTGGCCCGAGGGAGCGCAGCGTCGTCGCCGGGTGAAATGTCCCCGCCCCCATCTCCATATCGTAAGGCTGGAGGATGACGCAGCCATTATCCGCCCAGTAGGTCTGGAGCGTCAGGATGAGGTCCTGGAAGGTCTGTTTTTTCTGGTCTGTCATAGCGCGGCGGACGCTATGCGGCGATGCAGCGCCGGTCAAGCATTTGGTTCCGGAGATAGCCGGGGCTGTTTTTTGTAGCGAGCGATCGACCAATAATAGATCGGTAAACCGGCAATAAGCAGCGCAGCGCCCCACAACAGCGTTTTGATCCCGGCGCCGGCCATGGCGATGATGGAGTAAACGAGCGCCGCAAGCGCGATCATGAGCCAGCCCCGCGCAGAGCGCCAGTCAGCTTTGATTTCGGCGAGGGCTGACAACACATAAGGCGCCAGCGTTGCAAGCGTCGACATGGCGATCATGAAGGTGAAGGCGGCGACCAGGCCACCCGTGTAATTCATCAAGAGCACTACAGTGCCGATCACGCCTGTGACGATCAATGCGTCCGCCGGCGCCGCGCCGGTGTTTTTCCTGGCGAGAAATTTCGGCGCAAACCCGTCCCGCGCCGTCGCCATCGCTGTCTGGGCGCCGATAAAGACGCAGCCATTGAGCGAGCCCGCAGTCGAGATGAGCGCGCCCACGGCGATGACGATGGCGCCTGCGGGTCCTAACATCCGCGCCGCGTCCGCAAAAGGCGCTTCAGAAACAGCAAGAACTTCTACCGGCAGAATTAACATCACCGCGGCTGTCGAGGCGATATACAGCACCGCAACGCAAATTGTTGCGGACGCGATCGCCCGTGGGATCGTCCGTTTTGCATCGATAACGTCTTCCGCCGCGACGACGCCGGCCTCAATGCCGATAAACGCCCACATGGTGAGCAGCGCCGTCGCGGCAAGCCCCTTTATGAACGGCTCGCCGGTCGGGTTAAACGGAGGAATATTTTCAGGGGAACCGAAGAAAAAACCGAGGCCGATGACAAGAAGCAGCGGCGCAATCTTCAGGACGGTCATGATGAGCTGCGCTTTGGCCGCCGCATCAACACCGCGAATATTGATTGCGGTGATCATCCAAACCAGCGCGACGGCGACAAAAGCCTGCGCAATCGAATTGCCCGCAAGCGCTGGAAAAATGGCGCCGGCATAGCCCGCGAACGCGACAGCGATAGCCGCCGTTGCAAAGACAATGCTCAGCCAGTAGCTCCACCCCATCAAAAACCCGGCGACATCGCCAAAGGCGTCTCGGGCATAGACATAAAAGCCGCCGCTTTTATGAGTGCGGCTGGCGAGCCGCCCGAGAGTCAACGCAATGCAAATAGCTCCTGCAGTTGTGAACAACCAACCGATAAAACTAATGGAGCCATAGGACGCCAGCACGGCCGGCAGCAGAAAAATGCCCGATCCGATCATCACGCCGGCGGACATTGACCAAACTTGCCAGAATCCCATGGAAGGCGGGCGGACCCCTTCGCCCGATTGATCAGAGGACTGATTCATTAACAGAGCTTGGCCCGCGCATCATGCGCCTGTCAATCGCTAAGACTGATGGGCGGGGTTCACGCGCGGCGCCAGCGAAGGGACATGCATGATAGCCCTGCATCAATCTTGCCGATCTCGGATGTTTTCAACGGAACGATTTTATATCCAAAACCGTCAAGACGCTCGATAGTGTTCGGGAAATCCGCACCGACCATGACGACGTCATTGACCCGCAAGGCGTTCGCCGCGGCTTCCTCCCCTTCGGGGACGATCACCGTTGCAAAACCGTCAAAGACAGTGGAACGCGCGAGACGCTCTGTCACCAATATGGTTTCATCATCAAGAAGCGAGCAATCCGTCTTGAAATGCAGGACGCCCTCGGGCGTTTCAACAATCCGGCTTTCAAGGCCGAGACTGGAAAGACAAGTTTGCAGCGCCTGCGCGCCCGCAAGATCAGTACGGTTCGACAAACCGATCATCACGCCTTGCGACGTCAGCAATATATCCCCGCCATCGGCAGAACCGGGCGCCGGCAATTCCAGCACCGTTTCAAACTTTTCTTTCAGGACGGGTGCAATTTCCGCCGCCTCGCCCGCCCGGCTTTCAGCGCCCGGCCGCAAGACTATCGCCCCTTGCGTAAAGACAAGCCCCGGATCCTCTACAAAAACGCAATCCGGAAACGCCTCCAGCGGCGGCAGGATCTCAACGTCAACGCCCGCTGACCGCAGGGCCGCAATATAGGCGTCATGTTCCGCGACGACGCCTTCATAGGTGGGGTCGCCGCTGTTTTCGGCGCGCAACCCCTTGGCCACAGACTTCGCCGGACGGCGAACGATGGCGGCGTCGAACATATATGCTGACCGGTCGCCGCTCATCGCATCGCTCACCCTTATGGGGCCTGCATCTTCACTTCAGTTTTCTTGAAGCCTTCAAGGCCTTGCACCCGCTCGTTCCAGGCGCAAATATTTTTGTAATCGGCGAGCGGCAGCCCCATGGCGTCAGCGTGGGTGAGGCCCGCCCCGGCGGCGAAATCGGCGAGCGTCGGCGCGTCGCCCACGAGCCAGTCCTTGCCTTCGAGCGCGCCGTTCAGAAAGGCGGCCTCGCGCGCGAATTTCAGCAAAGTCGCTTCGACCACAGCTTCATCCGTGTCGCCAAGGCCGAGCATGCCCTTAACAAGGCGCTCAAACTGGATTGGCTGATAGGCGGGCGTCCAATGGGCGACATCCCAAAACAGGAACTGATTGACAAGGCCGCGCCCCTTGGCGTCTTCCGGGTACAGATCATTCTTCGTCTTGGAGCAAAGATAGATCATGATGGCGTTGGACTCGCAGATCCGGAAACCGTCATCATCAAGCACTGGAATGCGTCCCGCAGAATGCAGATCCTTGAACGCCGGCTCGTTGGGCGCCAGTGGCGGGTTTTCGACATCAAGCCCGAGGTGATGCGCGACCGCGAGCGGCTTTCTGACATTCTGCGAAAACGGAACGCCGATGATTTTTATGGGGTTCACCATGGGTGGTCTCTCCTTTTCATGGAGAGGGGACGCTATGGGCGGGTCCATGACCGGTCAAGACGCGAAGGCAGGGTTCACGAAGCTGTTACGGAAACCCTTCCCGATCAAAGCTCGCGCATGGCGGCGACAATACGCGTCGATTCTTCCATTGGCGGCGGCGCATCAAGCGCATTCTGAAAATAGCGGCGCGCAACACTTTTCTCACCCGCTTGCAGCGCAATCAGCGCGCGCCCCACATAGGCCTCGTAATTGTCGGGCGTATATTCAAGAAGGCGCGCCAGCGTTGCGTCCGCCGCTTCAGATTTGCCGGCGGCGGCTTCGCAAAGCCCGACATCGACCATGGAGCCAAGAGCCCAAGGATCGCTCTGGAGCGTCGCACGCGCCGAGGCGCAATAGCCAGGCGTCAACTTCTTGCCGAGAAGCCCCTCAACTTGTGCGGCATAGTCGAATTTTTGCGGCGCGGGCGCGGGTAAAGGCCGCTCCTCGCGAATGACGGGTTTGGCCGTCTCAACGGGTTTTTGCACGGGCTGAACGCTTGCGAGTCGCGCAGGTTGCGGCGGCGCCAGCCTTTCAGGGGGAGCAAGCGCAGCGAACCGCGACAGACGGTCCGGCGCGCTTTCACGCAAGGTGGGTTTCGGGGCGACCCCGGCTGTCGCCGGTTTCGTTTCCGCTTTGGGGGCAAGGGTCGGCGTCGACAACGCCGCCTGATGCGCCACCGCATCAGCATAGAAGAGATCGACGCAGGTCGCCGTTCGCCCGGAAATCACACAGGACTTCGTGTTCGCGTATTCGAGAATTCGCCGGGACGCGACATTGAGGAGACTCCCCTCGGCATCCGGGACCATGGTGAAACCTGCAATATTGTGGCTGCGCGACGACAGGTCGAGGCTCATGTCCGCCGTGACGCCGCGCAGGAAGAAAACGCCGTCGCCGCGCTTTTCAAGGCTGCAAGGGCCGTCGCAAATAAGCGCAATACGCGTCTGCAGGTCCTTCTCGCCAACCTGCACGTCTTCCAGCCCCTGCCCCGGGGCGGCCTGCGCCGCGCCGAACGTCCCGGACGCTATGAGCGGAACGCAAAGCGCGAGGGCGAAAATCCCTGCGGCGATAGCGGTGTTTCGGAACATGAGC
>JAUIEG010000139.1 GCA_030428745.1 Alphaproteobacteria bacterium | reverse complement strand
ACGGCGTCGGCGATCTCAAGGGAATAACGGAAAAGCTGGATTATGTGGCCCGGCTCGGCGTTGACGCCGTCTGGCTGTCGCCTTTCTTCACCTCCCCCATGCGCGATTTCGGCTATGATGTCGCCGACTATTGCGGTGTGGACCCGCTATTCGGAACGCTTTCGGATTTTGACGCGCTGATCGAAAAGGCGCACAGCCTCGATCTCAAAATCATCATCGATCAGGTCTATTCCCACACATCGGATCAGCATCCCTGGTTTGCGCAAAGCCGTCAGGACAGGAGCAACGCAAAAGCCGACTGGTATGTCTGGGCGGAGCCGAAAGCCGACGGATCGCCGCCCAATAACTGGATGTCGGTTTTCGGCGGCGTTTCCTGGGAGTGGGATGCGCGGCGCCGACAATATTATCTGCACAATTTTCTGACGAGCCAGCCCGACTTGAACCTGCATAACCGCGAGGTTCAGGACGCGTTATTAGATGTCAGCCGCTTCTGGCTCGATCGCGGCGTCGATGGTTTCCGCCTGGACGCCTTGAACTTCGCTATGCACGATCCGCAATTGCGCGATAACCCGCCGGCGGGTTACGGCGCGCGCCGCCCGTCGCGGCCATTCGACTTTCAAAAGCATCTCTACAACCAGTCACACGAAGACATTCCAAAATTTCTCGAACGCATTCGCGCGGTCACCGACGAGTATCCGAATATCTTCACCGTCGCCGAAGTTGTCGGCGCGCAACCGCTTGAAGAAATGAAGGCGTTTACTGCTGGCGAGACACATCTCACCACTGCTTATAATTTCGATTTTCTGTATGCAGACAAGCTGACGCCGGAGCGTGTGGCGAAATCTCTCGCCGGCTGGTCCGGCGCGCCCGGAGAGGCTCTGCCCTCCTGGGCCTTTTCAAACCATGACGCCCCGCGCTGCATCTCCCGCTGGGCGCCAACTTCCGGCAATCAGGGCGCGGACCCACAACAAGCGGCGAAACTCTACCTCCTCCTGCTCCTCAGCCTTCGCGGCCATCTTTTTATCTATCAGGGCGAGGAGCTGGGCCTGCCGCAGGCGGAGGTTCCGATCGAGGCGCTGCAGGACCCTGAAGCCATCGCCAATTGGCCGGCGACGCTGGGTCGCGACGGCGCGCGAACGCCGATGCCGTGGGAGAAAGTGGGGCAAAGTGGAGGATTTTCCACTGGCGCTCCATGGCTGCCCATGGATATGCGCCATATCCCCCTCGCCGCCGGCGCACAGGAAACAGATCCCCATTCGGTCCTCAATTTTGCGCGGAAAGCGATTGCAATGCGCAGCGCCACTCCCGCCTTACGCGAAGGCGCCATCAACATGGCGAAAGCGCCGCAAGGCGTCCTCGCTTTTTTCCGCGAGAAAGACGGAGAGCGACTGATTTGCGTTTTCAATCTCGGGCACAAGGAATGCGCTTTGCCTGATTCCTTAACGCCGGTTGGCGCTTTGCGCCTTGCCGCCGGAATTGAAGGCGACAGCGCGCCGAAAACCCTGCCCGCTCTTTCAGGTTTTATCGCAGGCTGACTCTTCAACTCGTTAACCAACGGAAACAGTTGGCCTTTGCGCCGGATGCCTCCATATAGGCTAACGGGCAAATAAAGGACATGCGGTGAAAACCGTTTTGATCACAGGGGCGGCCGGTTTCATCGGCTTTCATACGGCTGCGCGTCTTGCGCAGGCTGGCTGGCGCGTCATCGGCGCCGACAATTTCAATGACTATTACGATCCGGCGTTAAAACGCGCCCGCGTGAAGGAACTGGACAATGCGGCGACGGTCCACGAGATCGACATCGCCGACCCAGAGGCGTTTTCGAAACTGGTGCACGATACCGCCCCGGAAGTCATCGTCCATCTCGCGGCGCAGGCGGGCGTCCGCTATTCGATCGACAACCCTTTCGCCTATGCGCATGCAAATCTGACCGGGCACCTTTCCGTACTTGAGGCTTGCCGGCACGCTAAAGGCCTTTCCCATCTGATCTATGCGTCATCGAGTTCCGTCTATGGCGGCAACACCAAAACGCCCTTCAGCGAAACCGACCCCGTGGATACGCCAGTCTCTCTTTATGCGGCGACGAAACGCGCCGATGAGTTGATGAGCGCAACCTATGCGCATCTTTACGGAATCAAGCAGATCGGCCTGCGCTTTTTCACGGTCTATGGCCCCTGGGGCCGGCCCGACATGGCCTATTGGACGTTTACGGACAAAATCCTCAAGGGCGAACCAATCCCCGTGTACAATCACGGCGATATGCGGCGGGACTTCACTTATATCGACGATGTCACGGAAGCCATCGAACGCATGGCGGCGAAGGCGCCGGACTTCACCGGCGAAGACCGCCCGCACCGGACTTACAATATCGGCAATCACACGCCTGTGCCGCTCATGGAGTTCATCGCAGCGCTTGAAGCCGCGCTCGGCAAGACGGCGGAAAAAACCATGCTGCCGATGCAGCCCGGCGATGTGAAGGAAACCTATGCGGATGTGGCGCGTCTTTCCGCCGATTACGGTTTCAACCCGTCAACGCCAATCGCCGAGGGGTTGAAACGCTTCGCAGACTGGCGCCGCGCATATTCCTAGAAGGCGCTCGCTTTCTTCCGGAGTCCCCGGATTATACTGGAAAATAGAGATCTTGCGTGACCGGCGAACGAAGACTTTCCCGGAAAAGAGAGGCGACACACGCCAGCAACGCATGATGGGATCATTATTGGCGGCCGCGAAAAACAGGCTAGACTATCGCCCGAAACCCGTTCTAACGGACCGCAAGCCATGAGCCAGACAGCAGAACAGCACGCGAAACCAAAACTGGTCGCAGATCAGGACGCCCAGAGCTTGCCCGCCTGGACCTATTACGATCAGGACTTCTTTGAGCTGGAGCGAGAGAAAATCTTTCTGCCGGCCTGGCACCTTGTGGGCCATGAAAATGACCTTCAGAACGTAGGCGATTATCTGACCTTCAAAATGTATAACGAGATCGCCTTTGTCGTGCGCGGCAAGGACGGCGAAATTCGCGGTTTTCACAATGTCTGCCGCCACCGCGCCGCACGCATGGTCGACGGCGACGCTGGCAATTGCGGACGCAGCCTTGTGTGCCCCTATCACGCCTGGACTTACCAGCTCGACGGCACGCTGACCGGCGTTCCCTATCTTGAACAATATGACAATTTCGACAAAGCCGAACATGGGCTGACGCCGGTGGAAGTCGACAGCTTCGCGGGCTTCGTTTTCCTCCGCTTCGTTCCCAGCGGACCGTCATTGAAAGAATATCTGGCGCCTGTTGCGGAAGAATTCGCTCTATACAAGACAAAAGAGATGAAGCCGCTTCGCCAGCCGGGCGGGCGCCTGCGCGAGGTAAACTGGAAAAACGCCACGGACAATTATGTGGACGCGCTTCATATTCCCATCGCCCATGACGGGCTCCATGGACTGCTCGGCTCCAGCTACAAGCTCACAGTCGACCGGGGTGTTCACAAGATTTACAGCCAGGTGGAAACCAAGCAAATGTCGCTGCCGTCAAACCGGGCCTATCGCAAAATCCTTCCCTCGGTGGATCACCTGCCCGAAGACCGCCAGCATATGTGGACCTATTACAAGCTCTGGCCGAATCTGATGTTCGATTTCTATGCGGACCAGATTGATTTCATGCAATTCATTCCGTTGACGCCCACAACCTGTATCCTGCGCGAAAGCGCCTACGCCCTTGATGACGACCGGCGCGAAATGAAGCTGGCGCGCTATCTCAACATTCGCATCAACCGCAATGTAAACCGCGAGGACAAGGACCTCATTGAGCGCGTGCAGGACGGCATGGGCTCTTCAAGCTTTGCCCAAGGTCCCCTCGGCACATCTGAAATCTGTTTACGCCACTTCGCCAAAGAGATGCGCGAGGCCATTCCCGTTGCAAAGTCACGAGAAAAGCCGTCGCCTGATAAAATGCGGGAAGCGTTTAAAGCCTAGTCGGTGAAAAAGCGCCGCAATTCTCCAGCATGCCGAATTCAAGCCGCGAGCGGATTGCGCGCGTCTTTCAGGATTTCCCGCGCGGCGTTGCGCCCCGGCAGGCCGGTGACCCCGCCGCCGGGATGGGCGCCCGCGCCGCAATGATAGAGACGCTTCAAGGCGCCGCGATAATCCCCATGGCCAAGCGCCGGCCGCGCCGCCCACATCTGATCAAGCGTCATGGCGCCATGCATGATGTCGCCGCCGATAAGGCCGAATTTGTCTTCCAGATCCTGCGGCGTCAGCACCATCCGCCCGAGAACGGATTTTTTGAAATTCGGCGCATAGTCGTTGACAGTCTCAATCGCGAGGTCCGCGACTTCCTCGCGGAAATCAGCCCATGACTTGCCTTCGGGAAGCTCCGGCGCGAATTGCTGGCAAAAGAGACTGGCCACATGCTGGCCCGGCGGCGCCAGGCTGTCATCGACTGTCGACGGGATCAGCATTTCAACGATGGGTTTGCGCGACCAGCCATATTGCTTCGCATCGGTGAACGCCCGATCCATATAATCAAGCGTCGGCGCAATGATGATGCCGGACTGATGATGCTCGCCCACTCCCGGCAGGCAGGTAAATTCAGGCAATTCCGACAACGCCACATTCATGCGCAAGGTGCCGGAGCCGCTGCGCCATCCGTCCATGCGACGTTTGAATTCGGGATCGAGCGCATCCGCCGGCGTAAGGCGACCGTAAAGCAGTTTCGGATTAACGTTCGACACGACCCGAGCGGCGGCGATTTCTTCACCGTTTTCAAGCAAGACGCCAACCGCTTCGCCATCATCGACGAGCAACGATTTCACCGGCGCATCAGTCGTGATCTCCACGCTCACGGCCTCACACGCCTTGCGCATTGCCTGCGTGATCGCGCCCATGCCGCCAATCGCATGACCCCAGGCGCCTTTGACGCCGTTCACTTCGCCGAACACATGATGCAACAGCACATAGGCGGAGCCCGGCGTGTCGGGGCTGGCGTAGTTGCCCACCACAGCGTCAAAACCGAACACCGCCTTCACCGGATCGGAGTCGAACCAGGCGTTGAGAAAACTGCGCGCGTCCTTGGCAAAAAGATCGAGAATATCCTGATGCAGCTGAAAGTTTCCGCGCGCCACGGGAAAAAGCTGCGACGCCGCAGACAAAGCCGCTGACAATTTATGCTTCGGGTTAGGCGGCGTTTGCATAGAGACATTGCGCAACACATCCGCCACGGCTTCAAGCCGCTCATAATATGCCGGCAAACGCTCCGCATCAGCTGTGGAGAACTTGCGGAACTCTTGCTGCGTTTGCTTCAGATCATCGCCGATGAGAAGATAGCGCCCGTCTTCTGTGGGCAAGAAATTCGAAAGTGTGCGATTGAGAATTTTCAAGCCGTGCTCTCTCAGCCCCATGTCCCGAATGACGACCGGATTAAGAAGGCTGACGGTGTAGCTCGCCACGGAATTCCTGAAACCGGGATGAAACTCCTCGGTCACCGCCGCGCCGCCGACAACCTCACGACGCTCACAGATGCGGACTGAAAGCCCCGCCCGCGCGAGGTAATAGGCGCAGACGAGCCCATTGTGGCCGCCGCCGATCAGCACCGCATCATATTTGCCCGACATGAAATGAACCTGTGTTGGGGAGAAACCAAGCGCCCAGACCTATCGTCGGTTACGACGAAAGACAATTGCCCACCGCCGCTGCAGGCTGCACAGAATGTTGACATTCAAGGAGTTTCTGGCCGGGAAAGTCTGGAGCGGGTAGCGCCCTCCATGCTTTTCCGCAAGCACTCGTTCTGCATGGGATAATTTTTTGGGGTTTTTCCGTGCGCCTTTGATGCGCCGATTAAGGCTTGATTTACTGGGCCAAAATTGCGGCTCCAATGGGCAGTGCACGTTTGAGGAAATCTCAGTGATAGCGCAAGATAAGTCTTGATATTCTAGCCCCTGTGTGCCGGGCTTTCTAATTCGAATTGTGAGCGAATGCCTGCCAAAATCACGACAAATAGTTTTCCCCAAAAATACCGCCTTTTATTGAAGAACGAATCGTGAATACTATCTGCATTTAAGTTAAATGGGAAAATGCGGATGCCGGATTCACTTGGGGACCTGACATACCTTTATCGCTTAGTTGTGGGGGTCTTCGCCTTCATCGGAATTGCGGCCACAGTTTTTGCTGCGGTAACAGGAGTTGGCCCCGTACTGTGGAGGCTGGGCACGGGACTCAGCAAGCGAAAGATCGGCATATTTGCTCGCGAGGCTCAGCAGACCTCTCTTTCAAATATGCTAGTGAAGTCCAAGCTCTTTAGCGAAAAGCGGATTACGAGAATCACTTCCGAAGCAGACTTCGGGGACGCGGAAGGCATTGATGTCTTTCTAGTATACTGGCCAGATTGGCAGCAAAACATTGATGAGATCATTCGCATAAAGAAGGAAGCGACGGCTCTCATCATTTTTGCTCCACAAAGCGAACCAAGAGTTCCGCCAGAAGTAATGGCTAGCTTGGAAAACAAGCGCAATGTTGTGCTCAGCAATTTGCGTGGTCGACTGATGAACGATGTTGTTCTTAGCATGATAACGAGTGGCTATGAAACGAAATAAATATTGTCAGAAATTACGCGATTTTGTTTCCTCAGACCTCTCACCAACTCCGGATGAAAGATCGTTCGTTAGTGACGTGTATGCTTCGGTGAACAATGTCCTTGGAGAAGCGAATACGATTCAAATTGGCTCGTTTCGTCGCTTCACTGCAATTCGACCGCTGCATGACTTGGACATGCTTTACATCATCGGAGCATGGCAGGGATTTGCCAACCCACACGCAACGCTAATAGAGCTGGAGAGACGGCTAAAGTCAGAATACGTCACACCACCAGGTTTCCAAAGCGTGA
>JAUIEG010000138.1 GCA_030428745.1 Alphaproteobacteria bacterium | reverse complement strand
CGCAGACCAATCGTTCCCGCGACGAGGGCAAACCAGAACCCCGTCCATGCGATGATAACCAATCCGCAAAGCGCAAGAAGAACGTCGACGAGCGTGGGAATGTTTTGTGTCGCCGCAAGAACGACGGCAATCAGCACGACCCGGAAAGCGAAGGTCATGAAAGGCAGGCCAACCGCGCGAAAGGCGAAGATACTTTTCGCGATGGGCGTCTGATTAAATGTATTGGCGCCGAGAATGAAAGCGGCTGCGCCATCATTGATCAGCATTGAAATCAATCCCCAGACAATCATGCCGGTCGCCACATATGGGAAAAAGTATTTGAGGTCCGCGCCGAAGATTTTTCCATAGAGTACAGACAGGCCGGTGACCAAGAGGAGCGTGGTCGCGGTCACCCAGAAGGCGCCAAGTGCGGTGTTTTTATAACGATTGAAGAAAGTGGTGCGCACCAGGGTAAAGATCAGCCTGGGCCGCGCAACAGCGCGCTTTAGATCGTTCCAGGCGTACTCGTAGCGGCTGCGGGATGCGTCATATTCATAAACCGGGACGTCCGCCCGGTCCCCAGAAGCATTGTTCATGTGAGCGGCGGCGGCAAGATTATCTGTCTGCATTGCTGAAGAATTGAACTGTGTTTGGCGATGAAACGGCGCGTTTTCGGCATGATGCTTGGCGCGCGGGATCCGGCGCGGCAGGGCTACGCTTAGCCTTAGGCGGGCCCCTTAGGCAACCATGAAAGCAGTTTCTTTCAGGACGGCCCGGCTTGTGGCGCCGCCATCGGCCGCGGTTAAAAACGCCTGTTTGCCTTTGCCCCCCGGTCAATCTGCATTTTCCTGACACATGTCGCTGTGCAAAGCTTATCTTATTGAAATTGTTAACGAAAGAAGAAACCGGTCAAAGTAACAGGCGCAGAGCCCATGTGAGCGCGGACAACCCTAAATCGTCGCAAACGGATTTCGAACGGTTGCTTGGTGGTGCGGGTTTCGGCAGATACTCTATGGATGCTACGGCATACTATATTGAATGTTGGGTGGTGAACCGAATGGCCGAGTCTGGCGTGATTGATGCGAAACCGCGGATGGTTCAGGCCGACTATGACGCCTATCCGTCGCAGGTCCTGGCTTTGCGCCCGAGATGTTCTGTTTATCCGCGAACAGTCAGCATCGAGACGCAGGTCAAATGTAACGCAAAATGCGACTTCTGCCCCTATCCCAAATCGCCGCGACAGGGCGAGGAAATGCCGACGGACGTCTTTGAGAAAATCATTGATGATTTGTCGGTGATGCCCAAAGACCATTGGTTTCAAATGGCCCTTTGCCGCATCAATGAACCTTTATTGGACAGCCGTCTTGAGGGTTTTCACGATCTGATCGCCCGGAAATTGCCTGGCGCGGTCATGACCTTCTGGAGCAACGGGACGATGTTGCGGGAAGGCGCGTTTGAGTGGATGGGCGGCCACAAAGGCGCGCGGCTTGTGATTTCGCTGAATGCCGTCAACGAAGCCGACCATGTCAGGTTGATGGGGTTTGGTTTAAAACGAGTCTTGAAGAACCTGGATTATGTTCACCGGTTAAAAGCGGACGGTAAATTTGATGTCGCCGTCAGTCTTGTCGCCCCTTGGGAAAGTAAATTGCAGGCGCAGGAAGTTGCAGATTTCTGTAGACAGCGCTGGCCGCTATTTAGCGCATCTATTCGTCCGTTCTTCGAATGGGTTGGCCAAAGCCGAAAAGGCGGCGACTACCGTCAGAAAACAACGGAGAAAAACCAGGCCTCTGACGCGGCGCTTGGTTTTGCGTGTGCGCAATGGTTCGACCTTCACATCCTGGCGAACGGATATGCTACAAAATGCTGCATAGATGAAACCGGTTTTGTCGGTGACGAACGTTTTAACTGCGCCACAAGAAATGCGCTCGAGGTGTTTGCCGAAAGCCAGTGGTTGCGTGACGACTTGCCTGACCGTTCTGGCGTGAGCGGTTGCGAGGGCTGCCGGCATTTAGGGTAGCGGCGCGCGTCAGCGGCGTTTGAAAAGAATGTCGATCTGGTATGTGTGGCCGGTCTGCGGGTCTGACCAGCCAAGCTCCATTGAAATCGGATCAAAGCCCTTGCTTCGCATCCAATCAATCTGGCTTTCGATAAGCGGCTCGCCTTCATAAACTGAAATCAGGGAACATTCGCTAAGGATGAAGTCAATGTTCTGAAGCGTCGCTTCGGCGCCTTCCAGCACTTCGCGTTCTGTTCCTTGCGTGTCGAGTTTCAAGAGAACGGGGCCGTCCTGCGCCGTTGAGAAAACCTTTTGCGCGACATCATCCAGGCGGCGGACCTCAACAGTCTCTGTGCCGACAACGGCGGTCATGGGTTCCGCCGCCACGGTCGTTTCTTCTATTTTCAGAAAAGAGCTGCTGGCCGAGTTGCCGGAGATGAAAATTTCGCGCTGTTCTGTCTGCGCGCCGAGGGCGCAGTGATAAGGCGTGATGAGGTCATCACCCTTGGCCGCCGCCGCCAACCGCGCATAAGCGGCGGCCATTGGCTCGAAACTCGCGATGGGGCCTTTGTGACCGAGGCCGCGCATCTTCGCCGCAAACTGTCCCTGGTTTGCGCCGACATCGAGAACGAGTCCGAATTGCGTGCGGGCCAGAAGCCCGTCAAGTCCCGGTTTTGCAGAACTGTCGAGTTTCGTCTGGCGGGTTTGTTGATCCAGCACGCGGGGAAAGAAGGTCGCCGCATTGACCGGTCTTCGCGCCGCGATAAATACCGCACGCGCTAGGAACTCTGTTCGCTCTGAAGCGGGCTGAAGCCAGTCAGTTGGGAATTGCGGATGGTTGGGTTGAAAAGAAGGTTGGTAAACATACGGAAAATATTTTTTCAGCTCCTCAAAGATCCAGTAGCGGGTTGGCCTGCAGCCATAGCCGCTTGTCGCCTGAGACGGGTTTTTATCGGGCTCTTCCACGAGGTTGATCTTGAGCTCATCGCCATAGCTGACGCATGTTTCGAGAAACAAAAACTCGGAACACTTATCCGCCAGAAGCGATAGTGCGCCTTCAGGATTGCGCAGGTGGTAGAGAACGCCAAAGGCGTATACGATGTCGTGTTTATCAACCCCGGCGCCTGTTGAGTGGTCGAGGTCCAGCTCAAATGAGTTGATCGACGGAAATCGTTGTCTGATGACTTCCAGATTTTCGGCGCGGGGTTCTGTGGCCGTTACGGCTGCGCCGCGCTTTAGCCAGAAGCCGGTGTGGTCGCCAATCCCGGCACCGACCTCAAGAACGGTCTTGCCCTCCGGATTGAGGCCCATTCCGCTCAAAAGCTGTGCGAGATGAGTGAGGCGCGCATCATTGTGGGCGAGATAGTCGTCACTATGAAATACTGTTCGAGGGTCTGTCATTGGCATGCTTCAAATTATGGGGCGCCGCAGGCGACTCTCTGGATGCAGGACTGGAGCGAATATCGTCGTAATTCCGGTCTGTGTTTCAGCTTAGCTTGGCCGGCGCGCTTTGGCGACGGCTGGCATGTCACGCGGTGAGTTGGATACCAGCTAGAGTAAGCGCCGATGATTCTCCAGCCCTACCTCATCGTCCCCGGCCCAGCTTTTGCTCAGGGACTTTGCCCGGGACGGGCCCCTACGGTCCGGCGCGCAGGGTTTGGAGGCGGGCGATTGCGACTTGTCTCAAAAAGAGGCGGTTGCGGAGCGTATTGGGGGAAAATTCATCATAATCGGGAACTGACCTTGGCGGGAGATGTTGGCGTCTGAGGAACAGGCGTCCGCTCATGACTGGCGACGCTCAAATTGCCGGCGCCGGGGAAATTCGGTTTTTGGCTTATAATTCAAGGTTTAGCGCCGGTTTCCGTTGTGCGGCTTTGGGGTGACTCGCGGGATGGTTGAATTTTATTCGATTTGTTTCAGCATTGCCGGGTTTTAAGTTTGGCGCCCTATTTGCTGTATGATATTGGTGCGATGCACATAGTATTATTGTGGGATTGAGGTTGTAAAAATGCGTATACTTGTTGGCTTGGTTTCTCTGTTTGTTCTACCGTCGCTGGCCCATGCGGCTCCTGTGACCGTGGCCAACGCGGATTTCGAAGCGGCAAAGACGCTCACGAATGCGACTGTGAAAGGCGACTGGGATTACGGCGCCAGCGGATGGGATCATCAAGGCGTCGCGGGTACTTGGGAGTATGATTCGAGCTTCTTCGGCGCCGGGTTTGACGCCGTGGCTGGCGACCGTATCGGCTTCGCCAATGCGGGCGGTTCGCTGATGCAGGATCTGTCTGTCGTCATTTCCGCCAATACGGATTACTCGCTTTCAGCGCTTTTCGCGAACCGCAACGACTTTGGCGATTTCAGCGGCTCTTTCGGTTTTTACGCCGGTGACCCGTCGAACATCATCGGCATGCAGGCGATTGCTGCGATGAGCGAGGGCCTTTGGTCAGTCCAAAGCTTCTCCGTGGGCGCGGCCATGCTTGCTGATTATGTTGGCATGGAGCTCGGTGTGATCGTTCTCAGCAGCGCTGGCCAGGTCAATTTTGACCTTCTGAATGTTGATGCGCAAACTTACGTGAACCCAATTCCGGCTGCGGCGTGGCTGTTCGGCACGGCCGTCCTTGGCGGCGGGTTCTTTAGCCGGCGCAAAAAGAAAGCCGCTTAAGCGCGCATTCATTCCGGAATGGAATTGCAAACGCCGCTCAGATTTGAGCGGCGTTTTTCATTTTAGGTTAGGAGCGGGCCTGCGACCGGTTCGCCAGATACCAGTCAAATGCGTCTTTCAATCCCTGCTCCAGCGTAATCTTTGGCGACCATCCCAGGGCGCGAATTTTGTCGGCGGACATCAGCTTGCGCGGCGTACCGTCAGGCTTGGTGCGATCGAGCCTGATCTCCGACGACAGCCCCGCGATGGCGCAGACCTTTCCGGCCAGCTCCGCAATGGTGACATCGTCGCCGGAGCCGACATTCACATGCTCGTCGTCAGAATAGGTCTTCATGAGAAAGATCATGGCGTCGGCGCAGTCGCGCACGTCGAGAAATTCCCGCCGGGGCGAGCCTGAACCCCAGATCTCGATCGTCTCTTCTCCCGCCTCTTTGGCGGCGACGGCCTTGCGGATCAGCGCCGGAATGACGTGGCTGTTCTGGAGATCGAAATTATCGCGGGCCCCGTAAAGATTGGTTGGCATGGCCGAGATGTAGTCGTCGCCATATTGCCGTCGATAAGCCTGACACAGTTTGATGCCCGCAATCTTGGCGATCGCGTACCACTCATTTGTCGGTTCCAGCGCGCCGGTTAGAAGTGCGTCTTCCGGGATCGGCTGGGGCGCAAACTTTGGATAGATGCAGGATGAGCCGAGAAACAAAAGTTTCTCAACGCCGACAGCGTGGGCGGCGTGAATGATGTTCGCCTCGATCATGAGGTTCTCGTAAAGGAACTCGGCCGGATAGGTGTCGTTGGCGAGGATCCCGCCGACTTTCGCCGCAGCGACAAAAACCGCGTCCGGTTTTTCCCGCGCCATCCACTCTTCGACCGCGCTCTGCCGTGTGAGGTCGAGTTGATCCCTTGTCGCCGTCAGAATGGCGGCGCAGTTTTCCTGTGCGAGCCTGTCTGCAATCGCGGCGCCCACCATGCCGCGATGGCCGGCGACGTAAACGCGCTTTCCTTCAAGGCTGTAGGATGACTGCATAGCCGATCACCCGTTGGGGGAGTTTGACGCGACGTCTTCCGCGACCATTTCTTTCACGAGATCCGCAAAGCTGGTTTTGTGCGTCCAGCCGAGCTGTGTGCGCGCTTTCGTCGGGTCCGCCAGCAATTGCTCGACTTCGGTGGGGCGGAAATACTTTGGATCGACCTTGACGATCGTTTTACCGGTTTTTGTATCCAGGCCGACTTCATCAACGCCTTCGCCGCGCCATTCAAGTTCGACGCCCACTTCCTTGAAAGCCAGTTCGGTGAACTCGCGGACGGAATGCATTTCGCCGGTGCCAAGGACGTAATCGTCTGGCTTGTCCTGCTGCGCAATCATCCACATGCCTTCCACATAATCGCGGGCGTGACCCCAGTCGCGTTGCGCGTCGAGATTGCCGAGAAAGAGTTGCGACTGATTGCCTTTGGAAATGGCCGCGACCGCGCGCGTGATTTTGCGCGTCACAAAGGTTTCGCCGCGCATGGGGCTTTCATGATTGAAGAGGATGCCGTTGGAGGCGTGCATCCCGTAAGCCTCCCGGTAGTTCACCGTAATCCAGTAGCCGTAAAGCTTCGCTGCGCCGTAAGGCGAGCGCGGATAGAATGGCGTTGTCTCGCGCTGGGGCACTTCCTGAACGAGGCCATAAAGCTCAGAGGTCGACGCCTGGTAAAACCGCACCTTGTCCTCAAGCTTCAGGATGCGAATGCCTTCAAGCAGGCGCAGAACGCCGAGCGCATCGGAATTGGCCGTATATTCCGGCGTTTCGAAACTGACCTGAACGTGGCTTTGCGCGCCGAGATTGTAGATTTCGTCCGGCTGGGTTTCCTGCATCAGGCGGATGAGGTTGGTCGAATCCGTCAGATCCCCGTGATGCAGGAAGAACTTTGTCGAGCTTTCATGGGGGTCGGAATAAATGCCGTCCACGCGCGCGGTGTTGAAAGACGAGGAACGCCGTTTGACGCCATGCACTTCATAGCCTTTCGCCAGAAGCAGGCGCGCAAGATAGGCGCCGTCCTGTCCGGTGACGCCAGTGATGAGGGCGGATTTTGCCACGGGGTTTCGCCTTTCAAAACAGATACTTGGTCGCGACCGCACGATGGCTGGACGGCGCGGCGTGAAGCATCCGCCCTTTTTTCAGAACATGGGCCCCATGTCCAGCGCTGCGAAATGGCTTGGCCCTGCGAGGCCCGCGCAATGAAATGTTGGCGCCAGCGGCCGCGCACCCTATCAA
>JAUIEG010000137.1 GCA_030428745.1 Alphaproteobacteria bacterium | reverse complement strand
CGCCGTGATCGACATGGGCGTCATTTCACCATCGGGCTGGGCTGCGCACCCGTCCACCGCGCACCAGACCTCGACCGTGTTTTCGCAGTCCCAGACATCGGGCGGGATCTCCGATTTTGACGAGGATAAAAACGCGGCGAGAAGAAGCGTCAGCATGGGTCGGAACCTTCTGTAGCGGCGCCTAAAGCTTACCCCTCCTCTCGTCTTTGCGCCAGCACACGCCGCCCCCAAACGCTTGTCTGAACGCCTCCCGGCAATTGACATCCCGGCCTGCGAAGCCGTAAGACGCCGCTTCCCGAACGGGGCCTTTCCCTGATGCTGGAGGCGGCCCCGCCATTCCTGGAATGGGGCTGTAGCTCAGTTGGGAGAGCGCGTCGTTCGCAATGACGAGGTCAGGGGTTCGATTCCCCTCAGCTCCACCATTCGGAACCGATCTGCCGAAAGCAGAATTCGTGATCCCCTGAAGCAAGAATAAGCAGAGGATGCCCGCGCGGGGCCAGCGCCGGCTCTGTCAGCGACGCCCGCCCGTCAGGCCTCGCGTTCACGCTTGATCTCAGCCGCGCGATGGATGGCCTTGCGTATCCTATAGTAGGAGCCACACCGGCAAAGATTGGTGATATTCGCATCAATATCTTCATCGCTCGGAACCGGATTGCGCGAAAGCAGATCCGCCGTCGCCATAATCTGGCCAGCCTGACAATAACCGCATTGCGGCGCATCTTCTTCAATCCAGGCCTGTTGCACCGGGTGAAGCTCATCGCCGTCGGCAAGGCCCTCGATTGTTAGAATATCTGCGCCGTCCACAGCCGACATGGGAAGGATGCAGGACCGAAACGCCCGCCCGTTGAAATGAACCGTACAGGCGCCGCATTGCGCGATCCCGCAACCGAATTTGGTTCCTTTGAGCCCCGCTTCTTCACGCAGATACCAAAGCAATGGCGTTTCCGGATCGCCGTCGAAAGACATCTCTTTCTGGTTTATTGTAAACTTGACCATTTTCCGGTCCTCCTGAATGACATTCAACGCACGACGCTAGGCGCGGAGTTGATCGGCGATCGGCAAGTTGCGGATGCGCTTGCCCGTTGCATGAAAGATTGCGTTGGTAAGCGCTGGAATAACGGGCGGCAGGCTGAGCTCTCCCGTTCCCGTCGGATGTTCCTCGCTCTCGACGATGTGCACTTCGATATCTTTGGGCGCCTCGTCGATCCGCATCATCCGGTAGGTGTCAAAGTTCTTTTCGACGACCTGACCGTTTTGCACATGGATCGCCTGATGCAACGCCGCAGAAATCCCGTCCATGGCGCCGCCTTCGATCTGCGCCATCACGCCGAGGCGATTGACAGCCCGGCCGCAATCAATGGCGCTGACAACCCGCAGAATTTCAAGCGCGCCATCCTCGACCTTCACATCGACGACATGAGCACAATAGCTGCCGAAGGTGAAATGCGAGGCGATGCCACGGCCATACCCGTCCGGCAGAGCGTCCCGGCCGGCCCAGTCGGCTTTGTCCGCGACAAGCTTCAGGACGGCTGCATCGCGCCCCGTGTCGTAAAATTCCGCCCCCCAACCCTGATAGGGAATGCGCTGCGCCGGCTCCAGCATTTGAAGGCGCAGGTCCAGGGGATCAACGCCCAGCTCCGTTGCGGTTTCATCAAGGAAGCTCTGGATCATGAAGCCCATGGTGTTGTGTCCCGGGCCGCGCCAGGCGCCAAACCACATGCCGTTTCGCGGCCGGTAGTTGCGCGCTCTGAAATTGGGCACGATACCGGCGGGGAAAACATGGATATGAAAGCCATGCCCGCCAATCGCGTGATCCCATGCTGTTATCCGGCCCTCGCCATCAACGCCGGCGCGCAAGCGGCTGACGCCTCCCCGGTTGTAGGCGTCATGCCGGATGTCGTCTTCGCGCATCCAGGTGACTTTCACGGGCCGCTTCAGTTCATGTGAAAGCCATACGGCCTCAGAGATGTAGTCAGGCGGAAACTTTCGGCCAAAGCCACCGCCGAGGCGCGCCGTCTCAACCGCGACATCCAGAGGGTCGCATCCTGTTATCTCGGCGACACAATGCGCGATGCGTTCCGGAAACTGATGGGAGGCGATCACTTTACGCCGGTCCTCACGCATGTCGGCGACGGCGCTGTGCGGCTCCATGCAGGCATGGGTCCAGACGCTGAAACCATACTCCGCTTCGATGACCGTTTCCGCGGCAGAGAGCGCCGCCGTCACGTCACCGTCAACGCGCACTTCCGAACCGCCCTCGTCATTATCGAGCATCGATTGGAGCTTGGCGTTTATCGATTCCGTGCTGTCTTCGGCAAACTCGCCCTGATCCCATTCAACGGTGAGTGCGCGCCGGCCCTTAATCGCCGCCCACAGGCTTTCCGCCACGACAGCGACAGCGCCATGCAACATCACTTCGCTGTCGCCGCCCGGTTCCGACCATTTGCGGTCGATTTGAATGACGTCGATGACGCCAGGCACGTCGCGCGCCGCAGTCGCGTCAAAGCTGACAGGCGTTCCCTCAAAATAGGGACACCGAGCCAGCACGGCATGGACCATACCGGGGATTTCCTGATCGATCCCGAACACCGGCTCTCCCGTGACGATCTCGCGGGCGCCTTTAATGGGGCTTGAGGAACCAATGATTTTGAAGTCCGCCGGATTTTTCAGCGTGACGGCGACGTCGTCGCTAAGCGCAGCGGCGTCTTCTATAAGATCGCCATAGGGTATAGAGCGATCCTCAGCGTCATGGAAAACATAACTGTCTTGCGTGCGCAATGCTGACAGCGGAACGCCCAGGCGCGACGCCGCCGCTCTGACAAGACGGCTGCGCACGACCGCACCGGCTTCTCGCAATGTCATATAGTTTCGCCTGACGCTTTGGCTCCCGCCAGCGCCTTGATAGGCGTATGCGTAATCATAGCCGTTTTTTGCAGCGTCACTGCCTTCTTCGCCGGGTTTGAGCTTTTTGAGTCCGAGCGGCATCAGCTCAACCGTTGTCCGCGACCAGTCGGCGTCGAGCTCTTCAGCAATCATCATGGGCATTGACGTGAACGTGCCCTGCCCCATCTCCATCGTTGGCGCGCCGATGACGATCGAATTGTCGGAGTTAATGCGGACGAACACGCTAAGCTGTTCGCCTGTTAGCGTCGCGGCCGAGCGCGAGGCGGCGCTTTCCGTCCGACCGCATCCAGCCAGCGTCAACGTCGCCGTAAGCGACCCGCCAACCATTCCGATTTTGAGAAAGTTCCGCCTGTCATAAGAACCCGTCATGTCGTCCCTCTCTCCCATCTGGAATGTCGCGTAGCCGATGAGTATCAACTTTTGTCTCAGTGCGTCGGTGGGGCGCGATCGGTCCGCCCCGGAAAGGCAACAGCTCAGCGCAAAACTGCGAACCGCGCCGCCGCCGGCGCCACGGCTCATAAGTAAGGCGCCGAACGCTGTGGACACGCCTTGCATTGCTTATACAATCGCGGCACACGCACCCCGCGCCTTGAAAGGTCGCCATGCCTGCTGACACCGCGCACGCCGCCCCCGCCAACGAGAACGTTACGGAGCTCAACCGTCTTTTTGCATTGCAAAAAAGCGCCTGGGCCGCCGCGCCCTTCCCCTCTTATGATGAACGCATCGCCAATCTGGATCGCCTCATCAGCCTGACGGAGGCGAATGAAGACGCCTTCATTACGGCGATCAGCGAAGATTTCGGCAATCGCGCGCGTCAGGAAACCCTGATCGCGGAAATCGTGGTGACTGTTTCCGGCGTGCGCCACGCCAAACGCCATCTCAAAAGGTGGATGCGCCCGCGCGGTGTGGCGACCCCTCTTCACCTGCTCCCAGGACGCAGCCGCATCGAACCGCAGCCTTTGGGCGTTGTCGGCATTATCTCACCCTGGAATTACCCCTTGCAGCTTGCCCTGGCGCCGGCCGCCGCCGCGCTCGCCGCCGGCAACCGGGTTCTGATCAAGCCGAGCGAACTGACGCCGCGCCTCGCCGAAACCTTGCGCGCGGCCATCGCCGCCGAATTCGACGAAAGCGTTTGCGCCGTCGTCACGGGCGGCGTCGAAACCGGACAGGCCTTCACCGAGACGCCTTTCGATCATTTGCTCTTCACAGGCTCCACCGCAATCGGCGTCCGCGTGGCGGAAGCCGCCGCAAAAAACCTGACGCCGGTGACGCTGGAACTTGGCGGCAAGTCGCCGGCGATCATTGATGACAGCGCCGATATCGACGCCGCAGCGCGCTCCATCGCCTATGGGAAAATGCTGAATGCCGGACAAACCTGTGTCGCCCCGGATTACGTGCTCACGCCACGGGAGAAACTCGACGCAACGGCAGACGCCATCGCTGGCGCCGCGCGGACCATGTTTCCCACCATCGACACCAGCAATGACTACACGTCTATCATTTCCGACCGGCATTTCGCCCGGCTGAAATCGCTCGTAGACGAAGCCCGCGACAAGGGGGCGAAAATCCTGGAGGTGGGCTCATCCAACGCGCTTTATCCCCAGCGGAAAATGCCGCTGACCATGGTGATCGATCCGCCAGCCGATATTGGCCTCATGAAAGAAGAGATCTTCGGACCGGTCCTGCCGATCCTGCCGGCGCAGTCGGCGGCCGACGCCATCGACCATATCAATCGCGGCGACCGGCCCCTCGCCCTTTACTGGTATGGCGAAGACAGCGCCGCGCGCGACAAGGTTTTGCAGAACACAGTCTCCGGCGGGGTCACCGTGAATGACGCGCTGTGGCATGTGGCGCAGGAAAACCTTCCCTTTGGCGGCGTCGGCAAGAGCGGCGTCGGCGCCTATCACGGGGAGGCCGGGTTCAACACCTTCTCGCATTTGAAGCCGATCTTTTATCAAAGCCGGTTTTCATCTGGCGGCTTGCTTCATCCTCCCTATACGGAGAAGACAACCAAAATCCTCTCTCTCCTGCGCAAATTCATTTAGGGCGACATGGCGAAGCATCAAAACGGGCGTGAAAGCGCGGGCGAGTACGATTATGTAATCGTTGGCGCGGGCTCGGCCGGTTGCACCCTCGCCGCACGTTTGTCGGAAGATCCTTCCGTCACCGTGTGCGTTCTTGAAGCCGGCGGGCCTGATACAAACCCCCTCATCCACGCGCCTATCGGCTTTGCTTTTTTCGGCGACAAGGCGCCCTTGAACTGGCGCTTTGAGACGACGCCGCAGAAACATCTCAACAACCGCAACGGCCACCAGCCGCGCGGGCGAACGCTCGGCGGATCGAGCTCCATCAACGCGATGATTTATATTCGCGGTTCGCGCGCCGACTATGACCGCTGGGCGGAACATGGCGCCGCAGGCTGGAGCTGGGATGACGTCTTCCCCTATTTCCTCAAAGCCGAAGACAATGAGCGCGGCTCCGACGCGCATCACAGCATTGGCGGGCCTTTAAGCGTTTCCGATTTGCGCTACAAAAATCCGTTGTCCGATGTTTTTCTCGAGGCGGCCAGCGAGCTACAGCTCCCCACAAACCCCGATTTCAACGGGGAACGCCAGGAAGGCATGGGCTATTATCAGGTGACCCAGCGCGACGGCCAGCGCTGTTCCGCCGCGCGCGCCTATCTCCACCCGACGATGGAGCGCCCCAACGTCGCGGTCATCACG
The DNA here is from genome assembly GCA_030428745.1 of Alphaproteobacteria bacterium. GTDB lineage: Bacteria > Pseudomonadota > Alphaproteobacteria > Caulobacterales > Parvularculaceae > Hyphococcus. The sequence continues at coordinate 1,321 of JAUIEG010000137.1, read as the reverse complement.
GACGCCCACACCGAAAGGGTCGCCTTCAACGGCAAGCGCGCGAACGGTGTCCATTTCTCTCACCATGGCGCACCGAAAACCGTGACCGCCAAGCGCGAAGTCATCCTCTCCGCCGGGACCTTTCAGTCGCCGCAGATTTTACAATTATCGGGCGTCGGCCCGGCGGCGCATTTGCGCGACCATGGCGTTGACGTGATCGCGGACCGACCACAGGTGGGCGAGAATTTGCAGGACCATCTCGACTGGGCGGCGCTTTACAAGGCGAAGTCGGCGGACTCCATCGGCATGCATTTGGGCATGGCGATGCGCGCTCTGCCCGCGCTCAACGCGTACACGAAGCGCCGCGAAGGTTTATTCACCAGCAATATCGCGGAATGCGGCGGGTTTTTGAAAACCGATCCGTCAGAGCCGGAAACGGACGTGCAATTGCATTTCCTTCCCGCCATTGTGGATGATCACGGGCGTAAGAAACATCTGGGCGGCGGCATCTCCTGCCATGTCTGCGTCTTGCGCCCCAAATCGCGCGGGACAGTGCGCCTCGCCTCCGCCGACCCGATGGCGGCGCCGGCGATTGATCCCAATTTTCTGTCCGATGAAGACGATCTGAAACGCCTCAAGAAAGGCGCACGCATCGTCGAGCGGATCTTCGACGCGCCAGCGATGAAGGCGATCCGCGGCAAGCGGCTTTACCTGGAAGAACCGGCGGACGATGCGGCGCTCGAAGCCGACATCCGCAACCGCTCCGACACGATTTATCACCCGGTCGGCGCCTGTCGCATGGGGTCAGACGCCGACGCCGTGGTCGACCCGCAATGCCGGGTCAATGGCGTTGAGGCTTTGCGCGTCATTGACGCGTCGATCATGCCGCTGCTCATTTCAGGCAACACTAACGCCCCGACCATCATGATCGCCGAAAAAGCGGCGGATATGATCAAGGAGACTTAGGAAATTTACTCTTCGGAAGCAGACGGCTCAATCATCGCCGGTTTCACCGGCGCGGCGTCCGATAATGTCTTCGACAACGCCACGCGTTCTTCCGGCGTGCGGTTTTCATCACCCAGCTTCATGGCTTTTTCGAGCACAAATCCGAGCCCCTTGCGGTTGGCGATCTGAATTGAAATGCCGGGCCGCGCATTGAGTTCAAGAAGGAGCGGCCCCTTCTCCCGGTCGAGCACGACATCGACGCCGAGATAACCGAGGCCCGTCACCTCGTAACATTTGGCCGCCATCATCAGGATGTCGTCCCAATATGGCGTCTGGATATCTTCAAGCGGATGCGCCGTGTCAGGGTGAATTTCGATGAACTGGTCATGTTGCATTG
>JAUIEG010000136.1 GCA_030428745.1 Alphaproteobacteria bacterium | reverse complement strand
TTGCTTGCTCTGTTTGGTGATGTTGACGCCTTCGAGCGCCGACATGGGAATGCAGGTGATGGATTGAAAGCCGAGGTCTTTTGCAAAGGCGCGGTATTCCGCTTCGATCCTGTCGAAGGTCGCTTCCGAATAATCCACAAGGTCCATCTTGTTGATGGCGACGACAACGTGACGGATCCCGAGCAGGGAGACGATATAAGAATGGCGCCGTGTCTGGGTCAGTATTCCCCTGCGCGCATCGACGAGAATGACGGCGAGGTCGGCGGTTGAGGCGCCGGTCGCCATATTGCGCGTGTATTGTTCGTGGCCCGGCGTATCGGCGACGATGAATTTACGTTTTTCCGTCGAGAAAAAGCGATAGGCGACGTCGATGGTGATTCCCTGTTCGCGTTCAGCGGCGAGGCCGTCGACGAGCAACGCGAAATCAATCTTCTCACCTTGTGTGCCATGCTTTTTGGTGTCGCTTTCGAGCGCCGAAAGCTGGTCGTCGTAAAGCATTTTGGAATCGTAAAGGAGTCTGCCGATCAGGGTCGACTTGCCGTCATCGACCGATCCGCAGGTGATGAAGCGCAACATGGATTTCTTCTCATGCGCGGCGAGATAATCGATGACGTTGTCGGAGGGTTTTAAGGTTGAAACAGACATCAGAAATAGCCTTCCTGTTTCTTCTTCTCCATACTTGCCGCCTGGTCATGGTCGATGACGCGGCCCTCACGCTCTGAGGTGGTTGCAAGCAGCATTTCCTGGATAATTTCGGGCAGGGTGGTCGCCTTGGAGCGCACAGCGCCGGTGAGCGGATAACAACCCAATGTGCGGAACCGGACCATTTCGAGTTTCGGGTCTACATCGTCGAGGGGCATGCGGTCGTCATCGACCATGATAAGCGCGCCGTCGCGCTCCACGACCGGACGTTCAGCGGCGAAATAAAGCGGCACGATGGGGATGTTTTCCCGATAGATATATTGCCAGATATCGAGCTCGGTCCAGTTGGAGAGGGGAAAGACGCGAATGGATTCGCCAGTGGCGATGCGCGTGTTGTAAAGGCTCCAAAGTTCCGGACGCTGATTTTTTGGGTCCCAGCGGTGTTCGCGGGAGCGGAAAGAAAAGATGCGTTCTTTTGCGCGGGATTTTTCCTCGTCGCGCCGCGCGCCGCCAAACGCCGCATCGAACTTGTATTTGTCGAGCGCCTGTTTCAGCGCCTGAGTTTTCATGATGTCCGTATGAAGCTGTGAGCCATGCGTGAACGGGCCGACGCCTTGCTCGACCCCTTCCTCATTGATGTGCACGATGAGGTCGAGACCGAGCTTCGCCACGGTTTCATCGCGAAACTTGATCATCTCACTGAACTTCCAGGTGGTGTCCACATGCATGACCGGGAAGGGCGGTTTCGACGGATAGAAAGCTTTCATGGCGAGATGCAGCATCACCGCCGAATCCTTGCCGACGGAATAAAGCATCACCGGGTTTTCCGCTTCCGCGGCGACCTCGCGCATGATGTGGATCGATTCCGCTTCGAGCCGGTCGAGGTGAGTCATCGTCTCGGACGGTATGACGGGCGTTTTCGAAGGCGCCTCGTCATTAGCCGCGGGTTTAGGCGCGGGCGCCGCCGAAGGGGCTGCGCCGGCCTCCATTTCCGAAAGCCGGGCCCGCGCCGTCTCAAGGGTTCTCAGCGTGCATTGTCCGCCGGCCTCCAGCCGGGCGATCGCCTTGCCGTCATTGAAGAGCTTGCGGCTCACCGTGGAGAGGGAAAGGCCGGTCAAATCTGCGGCGGCCCGGGCTCGGGAGATAAGAGTATCGATCTCTGACATTGGGAACCTTCCCATGAAATATCATTGTGCGGTTGCGATACCGCACCACAGTTTCGTGGGAAGCGCAAGTAATCTGTATCCAGAACGTGGTTATCCCGGATCTGCTTGTTAAAAAGTGGGGATTTTCCCATGGATTTGCTCCTTGCTTGACAAATCTCCTCTTTATTCATAAAATTCTGTCATGACAGAAATAACTGTAAAAACGCTTGAAGCAAGCCCGGCGATCCAGCGCTTTATTCTCCATTGGGGCGATATGGGCGGACAGTGGGGCGTTAATCGCTCGGTGGCGCAGATCCATGCGTTATTGCTGGTCAGCGACCGGCCTTTGAACGCCGAAGAGATCGCCGAAACGCTCGGCATAGCCCGTTCGAACGTCTCCAACTCCATCAAGGAATTGCTGACCTGGAATCTTGTGAAGCGGGCGCCAATGGCGGGCGATCGCCGCGATCACTACGAGGCGGAGAGCGATATGTGGGAGATGGTTTCTCGCATCGTCGCCATGCGCAAAGCCCGCGAACTCGACCCGGCGGCGCAGGTGCTCGACGCTGTTGAAGCTTGGCGCGCGAGCCGTCGATTTGCTCGCGCCGTTCACGAAGAAAGAAAAGGCCGGAAAGAAGACGACGCATTAGCGCGCCGCCGAGCCCGGCAAGCCAGAGGAGGCTATCATGGGTTACACGGACGTACTCGAACTTCGCCGCTTTGGACGCAAGGCGGATGTTCGTCGCGCATCAAGGGCTGCGGGACCGGACACCGGCGCCGCGCAGCTTCTGGCTTACCTTGCCTCGGCTCCGCTGATTTCGGCGGCCCTGATCATTGTTGCGGGTGGAGAACGAGCCGAATTTGCAGCTCACTTTATGAGCCTTTACGGCGCAGCGATGATTGTCTTTTTCGGCGGCGTCCGTTGGGGCGTCGCAGTGATGAAGGAGGGCGGTCCAACCATGCGCGCGCTTCTCGGCGCCGCCTTGCCCTTGCTGGCGGCGTTGCCGTTGTTTGTCCCTGTCGCGGGCGTCTACTGGAAATTCGCCGCGATCATGATTGTCACGGCGCTGCTACTTATCGATGACCTTAATGCGACCCGCCGCGGCTCCGGCGCGCCCGCCTGGTATCTCGCTGTGCGCCTGCCGCTCACCGTGCTGATCGAACTGGCGTTCCTGATTGCGATTGTGGGGAGGTTGGGATGAGAGGCTGTGAAAAATGGATATCGTGAAGGGATCTGACCGGATTGTCGGCCTCGACAACGCCGATGCTGGTGACGGCTTCGTAAAATGGGCCCCGGTGAAATCAATGTGGATGCTGACGATGACAATATCCGCGATCATTTTCGCGCCGCTCACTGTCAGTTGGGATGCCTTGGCTGTCTTTCTAGCGCTGACAGTCGTAACGCTCTGCGCCGGGCATTCGGTCGGCATGCATCGGCGCCTCATCCATAACAGCTTTTCGTGTCCGCTGTGGCTTGAATACGCATTGGTTTATCTGGGGGTTCTCGTCGGCATGGCGGGCCCGTTCGGCATGATGCGCCAGCATGATCTCCGCGACTGGGCGCAACGTCAGAAAGTCTGTCATGATTATTTGTGCCACCGCCGTGGCATTCTCACTGATTATTTATGGCAGGTGCATTGCGATATCGTCCTGAAGCGTCCTCCGGAGTTTGCGCTGGAAGCACGGCTGGCGAATGATCGTGTCTACGACTGGATGGAGCGCACATGGATGCTCCAGCAGGCGCTTCTCGCGTTGCTGCTATATGCGATGGGCGGCTGGGGCTACGTGATCTGGGGCGTTTCGGTACGTGTCGCCGTAAGTGTTACTGGTCATTGGCTCGTTGGCCACTACGCGCACCATGAATATCGCGAAACCGACGGCGATATGTCATGGCGTGTGACCAATGCGAGCGTGCAGGGCCGGGATGTGCGAATCGCAGGTCTCATCAGCATGGGCGAGAGCTGGCATAACAATCATCATGCTTTTCCAGGTTCCGCGAAGATTGGATTGCTGCCCGGCCAACCCGATCCAGGTTGGTGGTTCATCTTGCTGCTTGAAAGATTTGGCTTTGCCAGCGAAATCAGGACACCGGAATCTATGCCCAAAAGAAAAGAGCTATTGAGGCTCCCTATCGATGGAACAGGCTGGAAGGTGTGTGATCTCCGGAAAAGGCTTTGGCGCCGAATGTTTAATGCCGCCTGATCAAAATGAAAAGCATCCGCAATACACCTACCGCAACGACCCCGGCGTTCCCTCCTTCGACGACTCAAAACCGCTCGTGATCTTCGACGGCCACTGCGTTCTGTGTTCTTCCGGCGTCCAGTGGATGATGGCGCGCGATCCGGACGGGGAGGCGGTGTTCGCCGCGATCCAGGAGCCGGTTCCGCGCGCGCTTTATGTTCATTACGGGCTCGACCCCGATGCGTTCGACACGTTCATGGTGCTGGCGGACGGAAAACCGTTTCTGCGCTGGCGCGGCGTCTGCAAGGCGGCGCGCCTCATGCCGGCGCCATGGAAATGGCTGGGTGCGCTGGGGCGCATCTTGCCCGATTTCATTGGCGACCGTGTTTATGATTTCGTTCAGCGCAATCGCATCGGCTGGTTCGGGGCGCATGAGACCTGTTTTGCGCCGGACGACGCCACAAGGGGCCGGTTTCTGACATTGTCGTAGTCCTGCTTCTGGCGCGGCCCCGGTGAACAGGCTAAGTCCCCGCCATGGAAATAGAACTCTGGAAAGCTGCATTACTTTTCGCCGCGGGCATTGCCTCAGGCTGGATCAATGTGCTCGCGGGCGGCGGGTCGATTCTCACCGTGCCGGTCATGGTGTTTCTCGGCATGCCGGGGCCTGTCGCCAATGGCACCAACCGTATCGGCATCATCGCGCAAAATATTTCCGCGGTTACCGGATTTTTCCGCAAAGGCTTTTCCGATTTCAAACTGAGCGCTTCACTTGCCGCCTGTGCGGCTGTTGGCGCCTTTTGCGGCGCCAATGTCGGGGTGAGGCTCGACGGCGTATGGTTCGAGCGCACGCTCGCGCTCATCATGCTCAGCGTCATGGTGATTATGATGACGGGCGTTGGCCAGAAGCCTGTTGAAGCGGGCGGTAAAGCCAAGAACCTGTTGCTTGGCCACCTTCTGTTTGTCGGCGCTGGCTTTTGGGGCGGCTTCATTCAGATTGGCGTTGGCCTCATCCAGTTGCCGATCCTCAACCGCGTTATGGGGCTCGATCTTGTCCGCGCCAATATGCACAAGGTTTTCGTGGCGCTTGTGTTTTCCTTCGTGTCGCTCGCCGTCTTTGCGAGTCAGGTGAAAATCGAATGGGCGCTGGGCTTTGCGCTCGCCGCCGGTTATGCGGTGGGCGGTTGGCTCGGGGCGCATTCGGCGGTCACCAAAGGGGAGGCCCTGATCAAAAAGGTCTTTTATCTCGCGCTCATCGCCATGGCGGTTAAGCTTTTGTTTTTCTGATGCGGCGACGCTGCAAAACCGTGACGGAACACCGTCGCGGAAATGATGCGGCGCCGGAATGAGCCAAAGCAAAATAGGGATGAGCGCGCCGGAATATTTTCCGGCTTTTGACTGGCTGCGCCTTGGGTTGGCGCTGACGGTGGCTCTGTTTCATGCCGGAGCGGTGACCGACGAAAATATCGGAAACTTCGCCGTTCAGGTGTTCTTTGCACTGAGCGGCTGGCTCATCGGCGGCATTCTTCTCGACAGTGACGCGTCAACACTGCCGCGGTTTTATTTCAACAGGGCGATGCGAATATGGGCGCCTTATTTTTTCGCCGTCGCCCTGGTGTTCGGTATGAGCCTGACGAATGAGCCGGCCGACGCGCATTGGTTCGAATATCTTTTCTACGACGTCACCTACACCCATAACTGGTTTATCTCGCCACGCATCGAAGAGATCAATGCAGACCTGCCGCTTCGCGGCGCCGGCGTTATTTTCTGGAGCCTCAGTGTCGAAGAGCAGTTTTACCTGTTTGCGCCATTGATGATCCTGTTTGCGCGATGGGGGCGCATGCCCGGCATGTGGGCGGCGCTCGCGGTGTTAGCGATCGCGCTTGAGACGTTTTACGGATCAATTGCGCTTGGGGTTCTTGCGGCGGTTCTGCGCCGGCGTTTTGGCGACTGGCATCTCAAAGGCATGGCGCCGGGCTTATTTGCGGGTGTGTTTTTCTTTTGCGTGTTGCTCTATTTCCGCTTTCCTGGAGAATATTTGCGCATCGCGCCGTTTGCAGCGGTTTCAGTGGTTCTCCTGTTGGCCCGCGCCGGAAAGAAATCCCGGATCGGCGCTTTCGCCGGCGGTGTTTCCTATCCGCTCTATCTCAATCAGTGGATCGGGGTTTTCTTCGCGCGAGAGGTCGCGCTGGGCTTTCCCGAACACCAACTAATCGTGACCGTGTTGCTCAGCGTCATTCTCAATCTGGCGATTGCGTCGCTTTTATACCTCGCGATCGATGAGCCGATACGCAAACGGCGGAACGACTGGTTCACGCCCGCGCGCGGGCGAGCTACAGCCATTATCGCCTATGGGCTGGTCGCTCTGGGTGGGGCCGGGGGGCTCCTGATCGCCATGATGCGGCTCTAGCCACAGCGTCAGTTGCTTTACCTAATGCGCTGATATTTATGGAAAAGTTTTCCAGAGGCGTTATGCCGCCGTTTTCCCCACCCCTGATCCTTTGACAGCTTGTCGCAGGCGGCGCAGATAGCGGCCAACCGTTTTCGGGCGCTGAAGCCCCGCGCCCGCCAAGTCCAAATCAAAGAGGTTTTAATGGAAATCCATGACGTCCGCGCCCATCGCTCCAAAGACAATCTGAAGCGCGAAGACCAGCTCGCCTGGAAGATCGCCGCCGTCGCGGCTGACCCCGTGGAGGTCGACGCCGAGGCGACAGACATGATCATCAACCGGATCATCGATAACGCCTCGGTCGCGATCGCATCGCTTAACCGGGGGCCGATTAAATCGGCGCGCGCCATGGCCAATACGCATCTTCGGGCTGGCGGCGCAACGCTGTTCGGTTTGCCGGCGGAGCACACGGTTTGCGCTGAATGGGCGGCCTGGGCCAACGGCACCGCAGTGCGTGAGCTCGACTATCACGACACGTTTCTCGCCGCTGATTATTCGCATCCGGGCGATAACATTCCGCCGACGCTCGCCGTTGCGCAG
>JAUIEG010000135.1 GCA_030428745.1 Alphaproteobacteria bacterium | reverse complement strand
CAAGCTGCAAAGGCGTCGAGGTGACGTAGCCTTGGCCGATAATGCAGGACAGCGTCTCACCCTGGAACCATGGTTGCTGCGCCGGATTGCCGGCGAAATATTCGCGCTTCCAGTCGCGGTCGGGCACCACGCCGCGCTGCTGGCCGGGAATTCCGAGTTCATAGGTCTGACCCAGACCGAATTTGCGCGCCGTGTCAGCAAGAAGATCGATCTCTAATGTTTTGGCGATGTCGTAATAAAAGACGTCACAAGAATGTTTGAGTGAGTCCTTCATATTCATGCGGCCATGACCGCCGCGTTTCCAACAGTGGAAATAGCGATTGCCATACCAAATCCGGCCAGGGCAATTGACGCTATGGCTTGGCTTCACGCCTGCGCGCTGCGCGGCGATGGCGGAGATAACCTTGAAGGTTGAGCCCGGCGGATAAACACCCGACAAAGGCTTGTTCAACAAAGGCTTATAGGGGCTCGCATTGAGGTCTTTCCAGAGCTCCGGATCAATACCCACATTGAAGTCGTTGGGATTGAAGGCCGGCGTCGACGCGAGCACGAGAATATCGCCGGTGACGACATCCATCACGACCGCAGCCGCGCTCTGAACATCCTGATCGACGCCCGGCGTCGGCTCGGCCAACACCTTCATGGTGTGCGCCTGCAACTCGGAATCAATCGTAAGCGTCAGTGTGCGTCCCTGCACCGGCGGCACGGCGCTGTCGACCATTTCCTCAATGACGCGTCCATGAGCGTTGATCTTGACGTTCATAGCGCCAGCCTCGCCGCGCAGTTCGTCTTCGTATGTGCGCTCAAGGCCCTCGCGGCCGACTTTGAAGCCCGGCTGGCGCAGCAAGAGCCGTTCTTCATCGCTTTCCTGAGAGGCGAGATCGCGCTCGGTGACGGCGCCTACATAACCGATTACGAAAGCCGCATCGGCGCCATAGGGATAATCACGCGTCTCACCCACATCGGGCAGAACGCCTGACAGATGCGGCAACTCAAAATTGAGTTTGGAAAAATCCTCCCACGGCAAGTTGTCAGCGATCTGCACCGGCGTGAAAGCGCCGCGGCGGCGGATTTCGCGCATGATCCGCGCGCGCTTGTCCTCGCTAACAGGGGTGATCTTGTTGATTTTGTCGAGGATCGCATCGACGTCTCGCGCCTGCTCGGGCACAAGCAGAACGCGGAAATTCTTGCGGTTTGACGCAAGCGGTCCGCCAAAGCGATCTACAATCTCGCCGCGCAAAGGCGTCAGCACCCGGCGGTTGAACTGATTTTCCTGCGCAAGGTTGAGATATTTCTGATGGTCCGAAATCTGGAGCTGGTAAAGCCGCGTTGCAATCCCGCCAAAGAGCAGGCTAACGCCGCCGCCGAACAGGACTGTGCGGCGCGAGACCGTTTCCTGGCGTTCCGGATCATGAGCGTTCACGCCAGCCATGACATCACGCCTCCACCAGAACGCGGCGGTGCAGTTCGCCAAAGGCAACCCCGAACAGCGGATAAATCGCCGCCGTCGCCGCTAACTGCAGCATGAGAAAACGCAAAGGCAACAACTCGCCGGACATGAGACTCATCACAAGCCATAAGATAAGCCCTGCGCCGAGCGCTGCAAAGGCGAAACCGATCCAGACGACCTTTTGTTCGCGGCCCAGAAAATAGGCGCGCTGCGACATCACAATAAATTGTGTAATAAGGTAAACCGCCGGCCACAGCCCCAAAGGCCCGCCGGTTAACAGGTCCTGTAAAAGCCCGATGAGAAAGACACTCAAGGGCGGCAGGTAATCAGGCCCATAGACTGACCAGAAAAAGACGATCACGAGGGGAATGATAGGAGTTGGCGCAATCCCCTCGAAGAGCCGCACAGGCGCAGCGAGAATAAGAACCCCGAGAACCCCAAGTAGGGTCGGCGCCGCCGCTTTGAAAAGCCGGAAAAGATTTTCCGCGCGATAGCCCATCAGGCCTAACCCTCCGCCGGCGTTTCAGGCGCGGCGTCCGTTTCACTGTCCTCGGGTTCCCCAGACGCAGCCTCATCTTCGGAAGTGACGGGGTCCACGACCGGGAAAGCGTAATTGATTACACGCACCATGCGCGTGCGGGCGTAATTGGCGTAAAGGTCGACCGCGATGTCGCCGCGGTTTTCCCCGGTAACCACGCCCACAGGCAGCCCGCGCGGCAGGGCGCCGCCGGCGCCTGAAGTCAGCACCCGTTGTCCTGGTTCCGGTTCAATATCGTCGGCGCTCGCCGTAAAGCTGATCACGGGCTGCGCACGGGTGTTGCCGACAAGAATGCCCTCAATGTCCGCATCTTCTATATAGACGGGAATGCGGCTTTGAATGTCGGTCAGAAGAAGAACGCGCGAGGCGCCCCCGCCAGCTTCAACAATGCGGCCGACCAGGCCGTTTTCATCAACCACCGCCTGCCCCACCTCAACATTATTGGCGCGGCCTGCGTTAACGATCATCGAACGCGCAAATGCGTCATTGGATTCGCCGATAACAAAGGCGCTGATGGGCTGCGCTTGCGGCGGCGCAGCGTAACCTTTCAGCGCTTCGTAGGTTGCCATGGTTTCACGCAGCTCGAGCGCTTCGTTCATCCATTGGCGCAGCTCGGCATTCTCCTCGCGCAGCGCCTTATTCTGTTCCATGACGTTAAAATAGTCGCCGACCGAGCCAACGACGCCATTCACATAGGAGATGGGGCCGGAAAAGAGCGACAGAACCGGCGACGCCACATCCATGACGCCTTCACGCGCTTTTTTGAAAACTGACGCCTGCGCCGAGTAGAGGCTCGACAACAGCAAAAGCACCGAAACGAGAATGAGCAATACGAGGACGAAGCGGGAATGCGCTTTCCGTCCCAGCCCTTCCCTACGGTCCTGCCCGAGAAATTCCATGCCTAGCGAACGTATTCCGTTTGGTCGCGCCGTTCCCGCTCGCTAAAATCAGGGGACGCGCCCTAGATTGCGGAAGAGAGAACGCCGCGCATTGCTTTCGTGTTTTCAAGCGCCGCGCCGGTGCCGAGCGCCACGCAAGATAGCGGGTCGTCAGCCACGGAAACCGGCAGACCGGTTTCATCGCGAAGCACCTGATCGAGATTCTTGAGGAGCGCCCCGCCCCCAGTCAACATAATTCCGGTGTCGACGATATCGGCGGCGAGTTCCGGAGGCGTCGCCTCGAGAGCGACTTTCACCGCCTCAATGATCGCGCTCACAGGCTCGGCAAGGGCTTCAGCGACTTGCGCCTCGCCAATGCGAACTTCCTTGGGCACGCCGTGCATCAAATCGCGGCCTTTGATCTGAATGGTGACGCCCGACCCTTCGCTCGGAATCATGGCCGAGCCAACCTCTTTCTTGATCCGCTCCGCCGAAGCTTCGCCGATCAGGAGATTGTACATACGGCGGATATAGCCGACGACCGCGTCATCCATCTTGTCGCCGCCAACGCGCACGGAGCGTGAATAAACGATCCCGCCAAGCGACAGGACGGCAACTTCCGTCGTGCCGCCGCCAATGTCGACGACCATTGAGCCTGTGGGTTCGGTGACAGGAAGCCCGGCGCCGATCGCGGCGGCCATGGGCTCTTCGATAAGCTCGACCTTGCGCGCGCCGGCGCTCAGCGCTGATTCCTGGATGGCGCGGCGTTCAACCGCCGTAGCGCCCGACGGAACGCAGACAACGATCCGCGGCGACGCGAAGGAGCGGCGGTTATGCACCTTGCGGATAAAGTGTTTGATCATCGCCTCGGCGACTTCGAAGTCGGCGATGACGCCATCGCGCATGGGGCGGATCGCCTCGATCTCGCCCGGCGTGCGGCCCAGCATTTCTTTTGCTTCGTTGCCGACGGCGCGAACAATCTTGCGACCCTGTCGGGTCTCAATGGCGACGACGGAAGGCTCGTTCAGCACGATCCCCCGGCCTTTGACATATACGAGGGTATTGGCCGTACCGAGGTCTATGGCCATGTCCGCGGAAAGCATGCCGAACAAAGTGGAAAGCATTGGGCTGGTCCTATTCGTGGGTACTGAAATTCACGGACGGTCTTATCCTTAATGCGTTCCTAAATCGTCAACAAACGCCGGAAACGTGCGGTTTTTGCTGTTGCGCCCATACTGGCCCGTTTATGCTCTACCAAGATTCTTTACCCCGCGCAGACATTCCTTAATAAACATTTTCCTGCTTTCTGAGCCGTCGGTAGACCCAGCGCGTGAGCAGCAAGAACGCCAGCCAGCCGACAATTACCAGCGCAATCAGACCCAAATCGCGCGGGTCCCGGCTCGTGAAGAAGCTGAGAACATTATTCATTTCGTCCTGAAGCGCGTTTGGGTCCGGAAAAAATGCGGACAAAACGGCGATCAAAGCGATCTTTGGGATAATGCCGACCCCGGTGCCCGTCCAGAATTTCCACAACGGGATGTGGGCGGCGCCCGCGGCTGCATTGACGACAATAAAGGGCGCTGATGGCACCACGCGCACCAGCCCGCTCGCCAGAACGCCATGATTGCCGATAAAATCGATCGTACGCTGCACTCGGCCGCTGCCGATCCGGTTGACCCAACGCCCCCCCAGAAAGTGACCAAGGGCGAAGGTCAGCGTGGCGCTGGCCATGGTCGCAATCCAGGAATAGATCGCGCCGTTTTTCGGCCCGAAAACAATCACCGTCATCGTGATAAGGCCAATCTGGGGGAAACCGGTCAGCGCCAGGAATGCGAAGATCGAAATCACCCCAAGCACCGCCCAGCGCGATTCCGACGCCTTCATCAAAAGCCGGCTTAGCTCTCCGTCCTGCTCAAGATTGAGCCATTGCTGGCCATAGGCGAGCATCAAAATGACGAAAGCCAAAAGAAAAAGTGAGACCGCCAGGGAGGTGATCGCCTTGGCGTCCATGGATGTCAAAAAGCGCCCCAATCGGCGCAGGAACTCGACCATACCCTTAAGGGTCCCGCTTTACGCTGAACCGGCCGTAGCGCGCCCCGTCTCACGATGTTGCCTGGTTCTACAGCTAGTTTGGCGCGCCCGGCCGAATCCGGATCAGGCGCTAGTTTACCTATTCGTCTCGCCATCTCCATCCCCGGGCGAGCGGCTTTTAGAGTGTGATTTAATAACGTCACGCGCCAACAAATGCAATCTGGCGTTAACCATTCTCGACTGTTGATTTGATCTTTCGACGCTGAGCCGCCAGCATAAAATTGGGGAAAACAGGCCGGCGGCATGCTGCGCCTGAAAATGTGGGGATAAAATTCAATGCGTATCCAGCTGATTATCTGGCTTTTCCTGTTCGTTCTGGGCGCCGCTGTCGGCGATCGTTATGGCATACCGGGCTTGGCGCGCAGCCTTACAGATCAGGGATTTTCATCGGTTGAAAGCTGGTTCGGACGGCTCGACGAATCAATCCCGGTCGCTGAAGAAGACGACGAGGACAACGAAGCCACGTCTGAGGAAGAACCGGCCAGCCCCACTATAACGCCGCCAGTTTCTACTGCTGCGCCGGCCTCCAGCGATGTCGGAAACGCCGAAAACGCCAGCCTGCGCATGAACGATGCGGGCCTGAAAATAATCGAAGAGAGCGAAGGACTTCGCCTCGAGGCCTACAATGCCGGCGGCCAATGGATGATCGGCTATGGCCACAGCCGAACAGCGGAAGCCGGAATGACCATCACTGAACAGCAAGCTGAGCAATTGCTGCGCGAAGATGTGCGCGCCTCCGAAGACGCGGTCAAAAAAATGGTGCTGGTTCCGGTTAATGAAAACCAGTTCTCCGCCATGGTTTCGTTAGCCTACAATCTGGGCGAAGGCGGGTTTTCAAGCACTAAGGTCGTGGAAAGGATCAATGCTGGCGATTACCAGGGCGCGGCGGATGGTTTTCTCCTTCACGACCGCGCCCGCATCAATGGCGAATTGCAATCTATTCCGCGCCTGACCGAACGTCGGGAGAAAGAACGCTCGTTGTTTTTGACGCCGGCTTAATCGGCCGGCTCAGGCGCAGGGCTTTGATTGCCAATATCGACGATGAACTTCCATTCGCCGTCATCCTTGCGCCAAATGGAAACATATTTTCCGTATGAGGACGTTTCACCATCTTCACCCTTCGCAGTGAACACGTAAGTTCCCCAAGTATAACCGAAATCGCCGCTTGACGCAGCGGCGCCGTCCATAGGCGTCCACTCAAGCATTGCGCCGTCGGGCCAACCGGCAAACCTTTCAACAAGCTTGTCACGTCCCTGATAGGACGCCCCGCCCTCGGGAAACATGCGCACGTCGTCAGACGCATAGGCGGCGAACGCTGCGGGGACGCCATCCGACTTCGCCATCGCGGCGAAGGTGCGATCGGCGCTCAGCATATCGTCGACAGGACCTGCCAATGCGCTTGAGACCAGTGTGACGATTGAAAGTGTGGCGGCGAGAATGCTCTTCATAAATTGACCCCTTTGTTCACCGACGACAGGATAACTCTATCCGGCCTGAATCCGGCCTCACGTTCCAGTGATGCCCCGCATTTCAAGAAGGCGCGCTTCAGCGTCTTCGGCGTTGGCGGCGCGCGGCCAGTCGGCCGCCTGATTGCGAAACCAGGTGAGCTGGCGTTTGGCGAAACGCCGCGTGTTCTGCTGCAACATTTCCAGCGCTGTTTGGCCGTCCATTTCGCCGCGAAGCATAGCCGCAATCTCAGGTACGCCAAGCGCCTTCATAGCCGGCAAGGCGGGATCGAGATTGCGGTTCATAAGCGCCCGCACTTCTTCGATCGCGCCTTCCTCCATCATCGCCGCCGCGCGCGCATCGCAACGCGTATAAAGAACATCCCGCGGCGGCTCGATGACAATGCGTGCATCCACGGTATCAATTAACGGCTCCCGGGGCTGCGCCTGATGCCATGACAAGGGCTTCCCTGTCGCTGTGAAAACCTCCCAGGCGCGCATCAACCGCTGACTGTCGCCCGCAGGCAAACGCGCCATGGCGTGATCTTGCGCCACGACCTC
>JAUIEG010000134.1 GCA_030428745.1 Alphaproteobacteria bacterium | reverse complement strand
GCGCCCGGCGTCAGCCCGGCAATGGCGAGGCGCGGCCGGAAAGACTGCAAGGACGCAGCGCGAATTTCGCTGTCGCTCTCAACGGACGCGCCGGGATAGACAGCCTCGACAAGCTCGCCGACGGGAAGCTCGCCCTTGCCGATGGCGATCAGCACGTCTTCGACAGATCCCTTACCGAGCCGTTTCAATCCTTCGCGCACGCCCTTGATGGAGAATTCGAGATGCGCGCCGGTGAACACGCTTTCCGCAATTGACCGGCCCAGCGCCACATGATCTTCATGCTCCATCTTCTTGATGCGGCGGCGGATGGCGCTGCGCGTCTTGCCCATGACGGCGATGCTCTCCCACTCCGCCGGGACCGGCGCATGATCGGAGCGCAGGATTTCAACGACATCGCCATTATTGAGCGGCGTGCGCAACGGACGTTGCACGCCATTGACCTTGGCGCCGATACACTGGTCGCCCACATCGGTGTGAACGCCATAGGCAAAATCGAGAGACGTTGCGCCTTTTGGCAGCGCGATCACGCGGCCCTTGGGGGTGAAACAGAAAACCTGGTCCTGAAACAATTCCAGCTTGGCGTATTGCAACGCCTCGTCCGGGTCTTCGCCCGATTGGAACATTTCAACCAGACGGCGCGGCGTTTCATAAGGGTCGTACTGACCGCGCGTCACAATTTCGACGGAAGATCCGCCCGCGCTTGAATCCTTGTACTGCCAATGGGCGGCGACGCCGCGCTCGGCGGTTTCGTGCATCTCATAGGTGCGGATCTGGATTTCGATTCGCTGCCGGCGCCCGTCATTCGAGGGCGGACCAATCACGGCGGTGTGGATCGACCGGTAATTATTCGGCTTCGGCGCGGAAATGTAATCGTCGAATTCCGTTGGAATCATTCGCCAGTTGGAGTGAATGACGCCGAGCGCCGCATAACAGTCCTCCGGCTGATCGACGAGAACGCGAAAGGCGTAAATATCAGCAAGCTCGTCAAAAGAGACGTTCTTTTGGGTCATCTTGCGCCAGATCGAATAAGGCCGTTTTTCGCGGCTCGTCACCTGGGCCTTGATGCCGGCGGCGGCGAGTTTTTCCCGCAGCACATTCGCCAGCTCGAGAACGCCGCCGAGAGAATGTTTTTGCAGATCTTCAAGACGGCTCGCGATGGTGGCGTGGGCGTCAGCGCTCAACTCGCGGAAGGAAATATCCTCCAGCTCTTCGCGGAAACGCTGAACGCCGATGCGCCCGGCGAGCGGCGCATAAATATCCATGGTCTCGCGCGCAATCCGCTGGCGCTTTTCCGGCTTTGGAATGTAGTGAAGCGTGCGCATGTTATGGAGACGGTCGGCGAGCTTCACGAGGAGCACGCGCACATCGTCGGCCATGGCCATCACGAGTTTGCGGAAATTCTCCGCCTGCTTCGACGCCTCACTTTTCAGCTCGATCTGGGAAAGCTTCGTGACGCCGTCTACGAGACGGGCAATCTCGTCGCCGAAGAGCTTTCGGATATCGTCCGTCGTCGCCTCAGTGTCTTCAACAACATCGTGCAGAAGCGCCGTCGCCACGGTTGCGGGGTCCGCGCGCAAGCTTGTCAGGATCGCCGCCACCGCAAGCGGGTGCGAGAAATACGGATCGCCTGAGGCGCGCGTTTGTCCGCCATGGGCTTTCATGGCGTAAACATAAGCTTTGTTGAGAAGGTCTTCATCCGCGTCGGGATCATACGCCTTAACGCGGTCCACCAGCTCTACCTGGCGAATAAATCCGATGGGCTGGCGCGATGGAGCCGGTTCCGTCGCACTTTTCTGGTCGATGTTTGTTTCGCCCGCCGCCTGATGGTCCGCCATGAGTTCCCGGCTGTCGTCTTATACGCGCCGGGGAATGGGCCGCTGATTAACAGGACAGTCCGGAACCGCCGGCCAAATCGATTAGCCTTTCGGCAAAGTCTGCGGCGTCGTCATGCCCGCAGCCTGAATGGCTTTGAGATATTCGTCTTCGCTCATCGTATCGAATTCCGGCGCGTCGGCTTTTTCCGGCGCAGCTTCGGAATCTTCGCTTTCGTCAAGCTCAACCTGTTTCTGGAGCGAGGTCACCAGATCTTCTTCAAGCTCATCAGGCGCCAGCGTGTCGTCGGCGATTTCACGCAAGGCGACGACCGGGTTCTTGTCATTGTCGCGCTCAACGAGAAGCGGCGCGCCGGACGACAAAACGCGGGCGCGATGGGCGGCGAGGAGCACGAGATCGAAGCGGTTCGTGACTTTATCGACGCAATCTTCAACGGTGACGCGGGCCATAGGATCTCCAGATCGGTAAATTTGATCGTATAGAATTCAGGCGCGCCGGCCTGAAGACCGGAGCGAGCTCCCTGCCATATCGCCAGACGCCCCCGGAAATCAAGCGTTGCAGCGCAAAAAACCGCTGAATTTACGCGATTTTCCGAACCCCGGCGGCATCCGCCGCCTGAAGCAGAGCCGCCGCCGTCTGACCGCTCACGGGATGGCGCCAATCCGGGGCGATCTCGGCCAGGGGCGCGAGCACAAATGCGCGGTCGCCAAGCCGGGGATGGGGCAGCACAGGCCCCGGCTCCTCCTCCCGGGAAACAAGGTCGTGATACGCCAGAAGATCGAGATCGAGGGTTCGCGGGGCGTTGCGCGCTGACCGGCGCCGGCCGAACCCCGCCTCAATGGCGTGGAGCGCAGCCAGCAGCGCCGCCGGGCCCATATCCGTCTCGATTTCGGCGGCGGCGTTGACGAAAGGCGGATCGGCGGGATCAGGCCAGGCGGGCGTTTCGTACAGCGAAGACACCTTCTTCAGGTGCGACACTCGACCAAGCGCCTGAAACGCCCTTAAAACAATATCTTGCGAATCAAGGCCGCAAAAATGCAGATTGGAGCCGGCGGCGATTAAAATCATTACTTTCTCAAATGGATATCGCGCAGAAAGCGGCGTTACTAAGAATCCACATTAGACTGAGGCGATTATGACCAACTTCATGGGCCTGCGCGAGCAGGAAAAGACCGCGTTTTTTATTGACGGCGCAAATCTTTACAAGGCTGCACGCAATCTGGGTTTCGATATAGATTACAAAAGCTTGCTGGCGAAAGCGCAAGAGGGATGCCAGCTCATTCGCGCCTCCTACTACACCGCCATTCAGGAAGATCGCGATCAGGATTATTCGCCCCTGCGCCCGCTCGTCGATTGGCTCGACTATAATGGCTACACCATGGTCACGAAGATCACTCGCGAGTTCACCGACGCGCAAGGCCGCAAGCGTTACAAGGGCTCGACCGATGTGGAGCTTGTGGTCGACATGATGCTCCTCGCCGACCGGCTCGACCATCTGGTGCTGTTTTCCGGCAATGGCGATTTCCGCCGGGTGATCGAAGCCATCCAGGCGAAAGGCGTGCGCGTCACCGTCCTGTCCACCGTCAAATCATCGCCGCCCATGGCTTCCGATGAGCTGCGCCGTCAGGCTGACAGCTTCATCGACCTCGCCGATCTCGAAAATGTCATTGGCCGACGCGGCGGCGCGCCCCGGAAACCGAAACCGGCGGCGAACTATGATGACGATTACGAGGATGAATTCGAAGACGACTTCGAGGACATCGATTAATTTCCGTGGCAACTGTAAAACGCGCAAAACCGGCTGACGCGGTTCCCGCCGAGCCCCCTGTCGACTGCGCCCTGTGTCCGCGGCTCGTCGACTTTCGCGAGGAAAACCAAGCCGCCTATCCCGATTACTTCAACGGCGCGGCGCCGTCTTTTGGCGACCCCAAGGCGAAACTTCTGATCATCGGCCTTGCGCCCGGCCTTCACGGCGCCAACCGCACGGCGCGGCCTTTCACCGGCGATTACGCCGGCGATCTTCTTTACGCGACGCTCGGCAAATTCGGCTTTTCCAACAATAAATATGACTCGCGGCCCGATGACGGCCTGAAACTCAAAGGCGCGATGATCACCAACGCCGTCAGATGCGTGCCGCCGCAAAACAAACCGGTCGGCGCGGAAATCAAAACCTGCCGCCAATTCCTGACTGCGCGCATCGCCGCCCTGCCCGCGCTCGAGGCGATCATGTGCCTCGGCCGCATCTCACATGACTCGACGCTGGCGGCGCTCGGCGTGAAAGCCAAAGACGCGCCCTTCGGCCACGGCGCCGAACATGAGCTTCCAGGCGGAAAAACGCGTCTGTTCGACAGCTATCACTGCTCGCGGTACAATACGAATACGCGGCGGCTGACGCCGGAAATGTTTGAGTCCGTATTCGCGGCGATTCGCGCTAGGCTCGGCTGAAGCCGACAGCGCACAATAGCGGGAAACGCCACAGGAAAGCCCTTCGGCCTAGGGAGCCTTGATGACGCGAAACTGGGGACTGCCGCCACGATCGGGAAAGCGGGCGTTTCTTGACGCCCGGACGGCCAAGCCCGTGATGACGCTGTTTGTGAGCGCCGTTTTCGGCGTCATCGGCGCCTCTGTCGCCGCCATCAGCTTTGCCGATGCGCGCATCTACGCCGCAAGCCTGTTTCACGGGCCCAGCCTTATCGCAGCCGTGGTCGCCGCGGGGTTCGGCTGCTGGATGTATGTGTGGCTCGCGCGCCCCCGCTTCGCCGCGCAATTTTCAGGACGCGGCGACGCATTTTCGAAACTCCTGCGGTTTTATGCAAAAGCAGCGCTGGGCCTCGGCGTTATTCTTTTCGCGGGAAAATTCGCCGAAACGATCGACCCGAAACTGATCAGCATTTTGCTGTTATGCATATCAGGCGGCGCCGGCGCGGCGGCGGCGTTCCAGACAGTGCTGACCTTCGTTCCCTATTACGAAGACGATGCGGGCGAGAACGGCAATGTCTAGAGCATCGCGCAAAAAGTGTGCAGCGGTTTTTGCCTTTCGCGATGCGACCACTAAAAACTATAGCATAATGCAATGAATCTGATTTATTGCATTACGCTATAGGCGCGCCAGTTACGCCGGCAGTTGATAATCCTTGAACATCTTTCTGAGTTCTGTCTTCAGGACCTTGCCCGTAGCGCCAAGCGGGATCTCTTTCACGAACGCCACTGCATCGGGCCAGGCGATTTTGTCGAGCTTCGGTTTCAAAAACTCCTTGATCTCGTCTTCGGTCGGATCCTGACCTTCCTTTTTCACCACGATCAGAAGCGGGCGCTCCTGCCATTTCGGGTGATAAACGCCAATGACGCCCGCCTGCGCAACGCCCGGATGCAGCATCGCCGCATTCTCGATATCGATGGACGACACCCATTCCCCGCCAGTCTTGATGACGTCTTTTGAACGGTCCGTGATCTGCATGAACCCATCGGGGTCGATAATCGCCACATCGCCCGTGTCGAACCATCCGTCAGCTGTCAGCGTCGGTCCGTCGGTCTTGTAGTATTCGCTGATAATCCAGGGCCCGCGCACCTGAAGATGCCCGTCCGCCTCGCCGTCATTGGGCAACACACGGCCTTCAGCGTCGACAATGCGCATATCCACGAAAGGCAGCGCGCGCCCGGCCTTCAGTTTGTACGGAATTTGTTCGTCAAGCGGCAAGGCCTGTATCTGCGGCGGCAAAGCGTTCACCGTTCCAACGGGCGACATTTCCGTCATGCCCCAGCCCTGAATGAGTTCGACGTCGTATTTTGCAAACCCGCGAATGAGCGCTTCCGGCAGCGCCGAGCCGCCGCACATACCGCGTTTCAAATAGGGAAGCTCTTTTCCCGACTTTTCGAGATACTGCAAAAGCCCGAGCCAGACCGTCGGCACGCCGGCGCTGAAAGTCACCTTCTCACTGTCGAGCATCTCGTAAAGGCCTTCGCCGTCGAGGCGCGGTCCCGGAAACACCTGCTTCACGCCGGTCATGAGGCTTGAATAAGGCGTGTTCCACGCATTCACATGGAACATGGGGACGACCGGCAAGAGAACGTCGCCTTCACACAGACCAAGCGCGGACGGCAGACAACAGGCGAAAGACTGCAATACAAGCGCGCGATGGGAATAAACGACGCCTTTCGGGTCGCCCGTTGTTCCCGATGTGTAACACATGGTGACAGCGGTGTTTTCGTCAAATTCAGGCCACTCAAACTCTTCACCGCCTGTGGCGACAAAATCGTCATAGATAAGTGCGCCCTCGCCCGCTTCCCCGGCATGATCACTGTCCGTTAGCGCGCAATAATGCTTCACCGATTTCAAATTCGGCTTCAGCGCCGCGACCAGCGGCGTGAAGGACGTGTCGTAGAAAAGAAACTCGTCCTCAGCGTGATTGATAACGAAGGCTGCGTTCTCCGGTCCAAGGCGCGGATTGACCGTGTGCAAAATGGCGCCGAGACCGCCGACAGCATAATAAAGTTCAAACTGGCGATAGGTGTTCCAGCCGATAACGCCGACTCGGTCTCCTTTTTTTACACCAAGGCTGGCAAGCGCATTGGCGAGCTTGGCGATGCGCTTGGCGGAGTCGGCGATGGTGTAGCGATGAACGGGCCCCTCCACCGTGCGCGTAACGATTTCCGTATTCCGGTAATTGCGCACCGCATGCTTGAGGATCTCGGTCGTCAATAACGGCCGGTCCATCATTAATCCCAACATTCTTGTTTCCTCCCTGGGGTCCCTGACAGACCATAAAATCCGGTCTTGTGCGCCGGGTCAAATGATTGACGCTGTTCGTCAGGCGGTTTTGTGCTGTTTTATAGCGTCGCCGAGAATTTCACGCTGACGCGCTTCTCCCGGAAAGTCTTCGCTGATCCAGCGCTTTTCAGTCTCGGAAAGCACTTTGGAAACCGCCGGTCCGGGCTCAACGCCCGCTTTGACCACATCCCTGCCGGAAACGGTCAGAAGCGGAGGGGCGAAGCGGTCGATCCGGTCTTTTATGGACGCATGCTCACCAGCGGAAACAATAGCCCGCGCGGCGGCCAACAGCGCCGCATCGGCGAGCCCGTCCTTGCCGACGCGATAGATCAGTTCACGAACCTTGTGATCGCTCATCGCCGGAGTCATAGCGCCAAGATTTTTGAGCGCGTTTGAGCGCACCGCCTTTTC
>JAUIEG010000133.1 GCA_030428745.1 Alphaproteobacteria bacterium | reverse complement strand
CCGGAGATCAAGGAAGCCGTTGAGGCGTTGTTCAAGGTGAAAGTGAAAGCTGTGAACACGCTGCGCGTCAAAGGCAAAAACAAACAGTTCAAAGGGCGCGGCTATACGCGCTCCACAGTGAAAAAAGCGGTTGTGACTCTCGAAGAAGGTCACGCCATCGATGTGACGACCGGACTTTAAGGCAGGTTTATTCCAATGGCTTTGAGAAAATTCAAACCGACGACGCCGAGCCGCCGCCAGCTGGTGCTGGTGGACCGCAGCGAGCTTTGGAAGGGCAAGCCTGTCAAATCGCTGACGGAGGGCCTGACCGAGAAGGCAGGGCGCAACAATACTGGCCGCATCACCGTTCGTCGCCGCGGCGGCGGGGTGAAGAAGACCTACCGTCTCGTCGACTTCAAACGGAACAAGTTTGACATCGAAGCGAAGGTCGAGCGTCTCGAATATGATCCGAACCGTTCGGGTTTCATCGCGCTGGTGAAATATCTGGATGGTGAGCAGGCTTATATTCTCGCGCCACAGCGCCTGAAAGCCGGTGACAAAGTTATCGCTGGCGAAAAGGTTGACGTGAAGCCTGGCAACGCGATGAAGCTTAAGGCCATTCCGGTCGGCACGATCATTCACAATGTAGAATTGAAGCCAGGCAAAGGCGGCCAGGTCGCGCGTTCCGCCGGCTCTTACGCCCAGCTCGTCGGCCGTGACTCAGGCATGGCGCAGGTGCGGATGCAGTCGGGCGAAGTTCGCCTGATCTCAGGCGAATGCATGGGCACCATCGGCGCCGTTTCAAACCCGGACCACATGAACCAGTCGATCGGTAAAGCGGGCCGCAATCGCCACAAGGGCAAACGCCCCTCCGTGCGCGGCGTCGTGATGAACCCGGTCGATCACCCTCATGGCGGCGGCGAAGGCCGCACCTCGGGCGGCCGTCACCCGGTCACCCCGTGGGGCAAGCCGACCAAGGGCGCCAAAACCCGCAAGAATAAAGCAACTGACAAATTCATTCTGCGCTCGCGTCACGCGCGCAAGAAGAAGAAATAGGCCGGAGATAAAACGACATGCCACGTTCAGTCTGGAAAGGTCCGTTCGTCGACCGCTATCTCCTGAAGAAAGCGGAAGAGTCGCAGGACGGAAAACACAAAGGCGGGATCAAGTCCTGGTCGCGCCGTTCAACGATCCTGCCGCAATTCGTCGGGCTGACGTTCAACGTCTATAACGGCCAGAAATTCATCCCCGTCCATGTCACTGAAGACATGGTCGGTCACAAGTTCGGCGAATTCTCTCCGACCCGGTCCTATTATGGTCACGGCGCGGACAAGAAGGCGAAGAGGAAATAGTCATGGGGCAGAGCAAAAATCCCCGGCGCGTTGGTGAAACCCAGGCCATGGCCAAAGGCCGCCTGATCCGCACCTCGCCACAGAAACTGAACCTCGTGGCGCAGCTCATCCGCGGCATGCCGGTTGAAAAGGCGCTCGCAGAGCTGACCTTCTCGCGCAAACGTATCTCTCAGAACGTCAAAAAGGTTCTGGAAAGCGCCATTGCGAACGCTGAGAACAACCACGATCTCGACATCGACCAGCTCGTTGTCGATCAGGCTTTCGTCGGCAAAAATATGGTCATGAAGCGCTGGAAAGCCCGCGCGCGCGGCCGTGTCGGCAGAATTCAAAAACCGTTTTCTGAAATCACGATCGTCGTGAAAGAAGTTGAGGAGGCCGCTTAATGGGCCAGAAAGTCAACCCAATCGGCCTGCGCCTCGGTATCAACCGTACCTGGGACTCGCGCTGGTTCGCCGGTAAAGCCGCCTATGGCGACTTGCTGCATGAAGACCTTGCGATCCGGAAATATCTGGAAAAGCGCCTTCAGCAGGCTGGCGTGTCGCGCATCGTGATTGAACGTCCGCACAAAAAGTGCCGCGTGACGATCTACACCGCGCGTCCGGGTGTTGTAATCGGCAAAAAAGGCGCCGACATCGAGAAGCTGCGTCAGGAACTGTCGAAGCTTTCGTCGTCGGAAACGGTTCTCAATATCGTCGAGATCCGCAAGCCGGAAATCGATGCCACCCTCGTCGCAGAGAACATCGCGCAACAGCTTGAGCGCCGCGTTGCGTTCCGCCGCGCCATGAAGCGCGCCATGCAGACAGCTCAGCGCATGGGCGCCCTCGGCATTCGCGTCAACGTCTCCGGTCGTCTCGGCGGCGCTGAGATCGCGCGGATGGAATGGTATCGCGAAGGCCGCGTGCCGCTGCATACGCTGCGCGCTGACATCGATTACGGCGTCGCGACCGCCCAGACGACCTACGGCGCCATCGGCGTCAAGGTCTGGATCTTCAAGGGCGAGATTATGGAACATGACCCCATGGGTCAGGAAAAGCGGTTGATCGAAGCCCAGACGGGCGGCGTCGGTCATCAGCAGCGCAACAACTAGCGCGAAGAAGGATTTTGGAGCGAGCCAGTCATGCTGCAGCCTAAAAGAACAAAATTCCGCAAGATGCACAAAGGGCGCATCAAGGGCGCCGCAAAAGGCGGTACGGATCTGAACTTCGGATCCCATGGTCTTAAAGCCATGGAGCCGGAGCGCGTGACCTCGCGCCAGATCGAAGCCACGCGCCGGGCCATCACCCGCGCCATGAAGCGTCAGGGCCGTGTGTGGATTCGCATTTTCCCGGATGTGCCGGTGTCGAAAAAGCCGACTGAAGTGCGCATGGGTAAGGGTAAGGGCTCGGTTGAATACTGGGCCGCGAGAGTGAAGCCGGGCCGCATCATGTTTGAACTTGACGGCGTGCCGGACGACATCGCCCGCGAGGCGCTGGCGCTTGGCGCGGCGAAGCTGCCGATCAAGACGCGCATCGTTACGCGCATCGGTGAGTAAGGAGATCAGTCATGAACGCCAGCGAAGCACGCGATATGACCGCCGATGAACTGAAGGATCGTCTCCTCCAGCTCAAGCGCGAACAGTTTAACCTGCGCTTTCAAAAAGCGTCGGGTCAGCTCGAAAAAACCGCACGGATCGGCGAAGTGCGCAAGGACATCGCCCGGATCAAAACCATTCTCGGCGAAAAAACCCGGGCGAACTAAGGATAAGAGGCGAAAGTAATGCCAAAACGCATTCTGCAAGGCTCCGTGGTGAGCGACAAAGGCGAAAAGACAGTGGTCGTGAATGTCGAGCGTATGTTCACACACCCGCTGTTCAAGAAAGTTGTTCGCCGTTCCAATCGTTTTCACGCACATGATGCGGAAAACAAATACAAGGTCGGCGATCTCGTCCGCATTCAGGAATGCGCGCCGAAATCCAAGCTGAAACGCTGGGAAGTCATCGGCCTCGGGTCAAAAGGTTAAGCCCGCCCGCAAGTCGCGGGTGGAAAGAGTGAAGCGGGGCCTGAGGGCCCATCAGGAGGATCACCATGATCCAGATGCAATCAAATTTGGACGTCGCCGATAATTCCGGCGCAAAGCGCGTTCAGTGCATCAAGGTGCTTGGCGGCGCGAAACGTAAATATGCCGGCGTCGGCGACATTATCGTCGTGTCGGTGAAGGAAGCGATTCCGCGCGGCCGCGTGAAAAAAGGCCAGGTCATGAAGGCCGTGGTCGTGCGCACCGCGAAAGACATCAAGCGCAAGGACGGCTCGGTGATCCGGTTCGACCGCAACGCCGCTGTCCTTATCAATAACAATAAAGAGCCGATCGGCACGCGTATCTTTGGCCCGGTGACTCGCGAACTGCGCGCCGCCAAGCACATGAAGATCGTGTCGCTTGCGCCGGAGGTGCTGTAATGGCTGCGAAGATCAAAAAGGGCGACAAGGTCGTCGTGCTCGCCGGCAAGGACCGGGGCGCTGAAGGTGAAGTTATTCAGGTCATGCCGAAAGCCGACCGCGTGGTCGTGCGCGGCGTCAATCTGATCAAGAAGCACCAGAAGCAAACGCCGCAACAAGAAGGCGGGATCATCACGCGTGAAACATCGATCCATGTTTCCAATGTGGCGCTGAAAGATCCGTCGACCGGCAAACCGACCCGTGTCGGCTTCAAGATTGAAGATGGAAAGAAAGTGCGCGTCGCGAAAGCGTCGGGTGAGGTTATCGATGGCTGAAGCTCAATCATATGAACCGCGTCTGAAGACGCTTTATCGCGACACCATCCGTTCGAAAATGAACGACAAGTTCAAATATTCGAACCCGATGATGATGCCGTCGCTCGACAAGATCGTGATCAATATGGGCGTTGGCGACGCTGTGAACGACCGTAAGGCGGTTGATGCGGCCATGGCGGATCTCACGCTGATCGCCGGTCAGCGCCCGGTCGTCACCAAGGCCAAGAAATCCATCGCCGGCTTCAAGCTGCGCGAAGGCATGGCGGTTGGCGCGAAGGTGACGCTCCGCAAGGACCGCATGTTCGAATTTCTCGATCGTCTCATCACCATCGCGCTGCCGCGCGTACGGGACTTTCGCGGCCTCAACGCCAAGAGTTTTGACGGACGCGGCAATTACGCGCTCGGTCTGAAAGAACACATCGTGTTTCCGGAAATCGACTACGACAAGGTCGACAAGATCCGGGGCATGGACATCATCGTTTGCACGACCGCCGGCAATGACGACGAGGCGCGCGAGCTTCTTCGGGAATTCAACTTCCCGTTCAGGAAATAAGAAAGGCATTGGGCAGGGTCTGCGAGGTCCGCGGAAACCGGCTTGAGAAGGAGAATACATGGCGAAGAAATCAATGGTCGAGCGCGATCTCAAACGCCGCCGCATGGCGAAAAAGTTTGAGTCCAAACGCAACCGGCTGAAAGCGATCATCAGGGATCAGGAGCAGTCCGGCGAGGAACGCTTCATGGCCGCGCTCAAGCTCGCAGAGCTTCCGCGCAACTCCTCTAAGACGCGCATCCGCAATCGCTGCCTGGTGAGCGGCCGTCCGCGCGGCTACTACCGCAAGCTCAAGATGTCGCGCATCGCGCTGCGTCAACTGGGTTCGGCCGGGTTGATCCCGGGCCTCGTGAAGTCAAGCTGGTAAGGGAGCCTGTAGAACAATGGCTATCAATGATCCCGTCGGCGATTTGATCACCCGCATCCGCAATGCGCAGATGCGCCGGCATTCGACCATGAGCGTTCCGGCCTCGAAGCTGCGCGGCTGGCTGCTCGACGTACTTGAGGCCGAAGGCTACATCCGTGGCTATTCGCGCATCGAAAAGGACGGCGAAAAGCCGAGCTTTGAAGTCGAGCTGAAATATTACGAAGGCGCGCCTGTGATCCAGAAGATCAAGCGCGTCTCCAAGCCCGGTCGCCGGGTTTATTCTTCGGTTCGCGATCTCGGGTCCGTTCGCAACGGTCTCGGCATTTCGATTGTTTCGACGCCGAAGGGCGTCATGTCTGATGCAGCTGCGCGCGACGCCAATGTTGGCGGCGAAGTGCTCTGCGAAGTTTACTAAGGCTGGGAGCGAGATAGATGTCCCGCATCGGTAAAAAAGCGATCCCCGTGCCGAAGGGCGTGACCGTAACGGTCGACGGCCAGTCGGTGACTGCGAAAGGTCCGAAAGGCGAACTCAATTTCGTCGTCAACGATCTGTGCACGGTCGCGCTCGAAAACGAAGAACTTACGGTCAAGCCGGTCAATAATTCGAAACCTGCGCGGTCGCTCTGGGGTATGAGCCGCACGCAGATTTCGAATATGTTCGACGGCGTCGCCACCGAGTTCACCAAGACCCTTGAGCTGGTTGGCGTTGGTTATCGCGCGCAAATGAAGGGCACGGCTCTTTCGCTGGCGCTCGGCTATAGTCACGATATCGACTATCCGGCCCCGGACGGCGTCAAGCTTGCGGCGCCAAAGCCGACGGAAATCATCGTTTCCGGCATCGATAAGCAAAAGGTCGGACAGGCCGCCGCGGAGATCCGCGCGTTCCGTCCGCCGGAGCCCTACAAAGGCAAAGGCGTGAAATACGCTGACGAATTCATCTTCCGTAAGGAAGGCAAGAAGAAGTAACGCTTCGCTAGAGGAAATCGGGCAATGGCCGATCAAAAGAGAAAACAACAGGATTCACGGGCGGGTCGTACGCGCCGCAAGATCAAGCGCGTCTCTACTGCGCGTCCGCGCCTGTCGGTGTTCCGTTCGTCGAAAAACATCTCGGCGCAGATCATCGATGATGCGCAGGGAAAGACTCTCGCGTCGGCTTCTTCGCTTGAGAAGGATTTCGGCAAGGGTTCGGACAAGGACTCTGCGGCGAAAGTTGGCAAAGTGCTCGCCGATCGCGCCGTCAAAGCCGGCGTCAAGGACGTCGTGTTTGATCGCGGCGGCTACATGTTTCACGGTCGGGTGAAAGCGCTTGCGGACGCCGCGCGCGAAGCCGGCCTCAATTTCTAGGGAGTTTGAAGATGGCGCGTGAAGAAGGACGTGGCCGCGGACGCGGACAAGGCAGAGGCCGGGGCGATCGCGAAGAGCGCGACGAATTCGTCGACAAGCTCGTTGCAATCAACCGCGTCGCTAAGGTGGTGAAGGGCGGCAAGAACTTCGGTTTCGCCGCGCTCGTCGTCGTTGGCGATCAGAAAGGCCGCGTCGGTTTCGGCAAGGGCAAGGCCCGCGAAGTGCCGGAAGCGATCCGCAAAGCCACCCAGGAAGCCAAGCGCAATCTCGTGCGCGTGCCGCTTCGCGAAGGCCGCACGCTGCATCATGACGGCGCAGGCCGTTGGGGCGCAGGCAAGGTTGTTCTGCGTTCGGCCCCTCCGGGCACCGGCATTATCGCCGGCGGTCCCATGCGTGCGATCTTTGAAACGCTTGGCGTTCAGGATGTCGTCGCAAAATCGATCGGCTCATCGAACCCTTACAACATGGTGCGCGCCACGGTGAATGCGCTCCAGAACCAGCAGAGCCCGCGGACGATGGCGGCCAAGCGCGGCAAGAAGGTTTCCGATATTCTTTCCGCTCGCGGCCCCGCCGCCGATGCGGCTGACGCTGCTGCTTAAAGGATCAAGGTCATGGCGAAGAAAATGTTGAAAGTCCGCCAGACGGGCAGCCCTATCCGGCGTCCGCAAGATCAACGGGCGACGCTGGTCGGCCTCGGTCTGAACAAGATCGGCCGCGAGCGCGAGCTTGAGGATACGCCGGCTGTGCGCGGCATGATCCGCAAGGTTTCTCACCTTGTTGAGGTGGTGGAAGACTAAACCGA
>JAUIEG010000132.1 GCA_030428745.1 Alphaproteobacteria bacterium | reverse complement strand
AAGCGAACGACGCCGGCGGCGAAACGGGGCATTTTATTTTTCTCCATCATCAGGAATTTGCTGCTTTCGCTGACGCCGTCCACAGGCGCCGCGCTTGTGTTATGCTGGATTTCGAAACGCCGCTGAGACGGCCCTCCACGAAATCCAGGCCATCGACAATCCAGTCGGCGATTTCCGGCTGGATCAGATGATAGAAATGGTGACGGCCGTCCCGGCGCTCCTCCACCAGGCGGTGCGCGCGCATCAGGCTCAAATGCTGTGATACGCGGGCGCCGGGCAGATCGAGCGTTTCGGCCAGGGTGTTCACGTCCTTCTCACCGGTCCGCAATTCCTCGATCATCCGGATGCGATCCGGATGGGCGATGACCTTGAAGATCTCGGCGAGCTCTCTCGCGACTAACTGGCGGCCAGGCATTCCATTTCTCTCCATTTGCGCGGCGGCTGAGATGCACTCTCTTATACTATCACACCGCCGCTTATCTGCATATTCTTGCAGATATGCAGCCATATGGAGCGCCGTTTCCGGGTTTCAAGCCCCCCTGATACGAAAAACGGCGGGCCCATGGGCCCGCCGCCATTCTGTCGCACCGCCCCCAGATCCGAGGGGCCGATTTCCTGAAGGTTCTAGAGGTTCTGCGCCCCGACCATGCAGTAGAGCATGGGGATCGAGAGCACCGTGTTGGTCCGCGAGAACAGCATGGCGGTCCTGGCTGAGGCCGCCTTGGCGTCGGCGGCGAGGTCCGGATGCTTGTTATTGATGTTCAGCGCTTTTTGCTGGTTCGGCCAGATAATGAACCAGACATTGAACCACATAATGATGCCGAGCCACATGCCGATGCCGATCAGCGTTGTTCTGATCACGCCGCCGCCTGTAAGTCCGAGCGACATCGCCTGCACGATATAGCCGTTCAGCGCAGCAAGGATCAGCCCGGTCACAATGGTCGACATGGCGCCCCAGCGGAACCACCACAGCGCCGCCGGTGCGATATGTTTTCCGACAGCCGGTTTCTGTTCATCCGGGATGGACGGCATGAGCGGGATCTGCACGAAATTGAAATACCAAAGAAGCCCGATCCACATCACGCCGGACAGGACATGCAGCCAGCGGAAGAAGAACCGCCAGTAATTGGCGTCCAGCGCTCCGCCCATTGTCAGATAAAGGCCCGCCACCAGCATGGCGAGCACAACGCCCGTAATCACTGCATTTCTTAAATTCGTCAGCAATATTGTCATCGTCCCTCTCCTGATCTCGTTGCTTTCTTTTGTTGAGCAACCGTCTTTATGGAAACATTCCGGACGCCGACAAACGACTAGGCGTCTGAATTCAAGGCATTAGAGCGCGAATCGGGGCGGAGGCGCAACAATGGCTTATGTTGCACCGCATACAGAACTTCAGAATGGGAATTTCCTAGTCGTCTTCGACCTTGACGCCGTTCACATAGACCGTTCCGCCGCGCCCATGGCGGGTGATGCGGCCATTGACGCTGTCCATGCGCACTTCCGACGAGCCATACATGGTCAGCTCCGGCTGGGTGACGGCGCCGCGGAAGAAGATCCCGCCGGAGCCGTCGATGAAGGCGCGAAGCTTGTCGGTGCGGCCGGCCTTGACCGCGACCGCGCCGGAACCGGCGATCCGCACCGTCATGGGCCCGTCCATCCGCGTCGAGCGCACCAGACCGGAGCCCGCGATGGAGATATCCAGCATGCCGTCGACGTCGCCAAGAACCACATCGCCCGGCCCCGCCACATCCACATCCACGATAGAGGCGTCGCCGGTGCGCACATCGGCGTCGCCGGAAACATCGATCTCCAGCCCGCCCTTGATATTGCCGGTGACAAGGCGCGAGCCATGGACGACGCCGATCACGGCTTCGCCCAGATCGCTGGTCTCGCCATAGACATAACAGGCGTCGAGATTGAGCGATCCGCCAAGGCGCTGCATGGCGAGCTTGATGCGCGCGTCGATAAATTCAACATCGCCTTCAAACGGCATCAGGATTTCAATCGTCGGATAGGCGTCGAACAGTTCCTGATTGACAGGCTCGCCGTCGGAAAGCTTGCGGCCCTCGCGCGGCTCGAACTGGCGGGTGATCCGGCGGTCGCAGCAATCGAGACCCTCAGGATCTTTCCACTTCTCCCCGGTAATGATGAGAACGCCGTCTTTTTCCTCAAGCTTCAAAGGAGCGTAGGTCTTGCCTTGACGGATGGTGATGTCGACCTCATCGCCGCTGGTGGTTTTGATGTCCACGGTCCCGGTGACGTCCCGGAATGACACATCGCTGAGATTATACGTCTCGGCATTGGCCATTGCGCCAAGAACCGCAATGGCCGCGCCCGCGCCCGCCAAAGCCGATTTCAACTGGATTCCCGCCGTCATAATGCTCACCCTTCATCCGGCGCCCGCTCATATCTTAACCTTGCGCCGCCCTGAAATCAGCAAAAACCGCGCCGTCATTTCCAAACGGCGCGGCGGCGCCTATAACCCGCTCTATGCACGACCTTCTTTTGACTCATGCAACGCTGGCGACCATGGCTGGACCGGCGCCTTACGGCCTCGTTGAAAACGCGGCGATCGCCGTAAAAGACGGCCGGATCGCCTATGCGGGGCCTTTGGCGGACCTGCCGGACAACAAGGCGAAGGAAACCGACGATCTCGGCGGCGCCCTGGTTACGCCCGGTCTCATCGATTGCCATACCCATCTTGTCTATGCGGGCGACCGCGCGGCGGAATTCGAGGCGCGGCTTCTCGGTAAATCCTATGAGGAAATCGCCCGCGCCGGCGGCGGCATTCTTTCCACCGTCAGGGCGACGCGCGCCGCGAGTGAAGATGCGCTTGTAGAAGCGGCCCTCCCCCGTCTCGATGCGTTGATCGCCGAAGGCCTGACCACGATCGAGATCAAATCCGGTTACGGATTGACGCTTGAAGACGAAATGAAAATGCTGCGCGCGGCGCGGCGGCTCGGACGGGAGCGCAACGTGCGTGTGACCACGACGCTGCTAGCCGCGCACGCCCTGCCGCCGGAATTCAAAAACGCAGATGATTACATCGCCTATGTCTGCAGCGACATCATGCCGGCGGTCGCCGCCGCAGGTCTTGCCGATGCGGTCGACGGGTTCTGCGAAGGCGTCGGCTTTTCGCCGGCGCAGATCGAACGCGTCTTCGAAAAGGCGGCCGCGCTCGGCCTTCGTGTGAAACTTCATGCGGAGCAATTGTCCGATCTTGGCGGCGCAAAACTTGCGGCGCGTTACGGCGCCCTTTCCGCCGATCATCTCGAATATCTGAAGCCGGAAGATGCGAACGCCCTCGCCAAAGCCAAAACGGTCGCCGTGCTGTTGCCCGGCGCCTTTTACTTCCTGCGCGAAACGAAACTTCCGCCAGTTGAGGCGCTTCGCGCCAACGGCGTTTCCATGGCGCTTGCGACCGACTGCAATCCCGGCACCTCACCCATGACCTCCCTTCTCCTCGCCATGAATATGGGCTGCACCCTCTTTCGCATGACGCCCGAAGAAGCGCTCTCCGGCGTGACCTGCAACGCAGCCACAGCCCTCGGCCTCGACGACGCCGGGACCCTCACCCCGGGCAAGCGGGCCGATCTAGCAATCTGGCGGGCGCGCCATCCGGCGGAACTGGCCTATGGAATCGGCGCCAATCCCCTTATCCGGCGGGTGTTTGCAGGCTGACCCACCACCAAACGCGCGCCCTGTGCGCCTATCACAAAGCTTTGAAAAACCGGCGCTGGAGCCTGGACTTCGGGCTTCCTATTTGGCGATTGAAAAGCATGGCGGGCCAGTAGATAAATATGGCCATTTTGTGACATTATGGGGTATCGGTCGCGCCATGGGGGAGCAGGCGGCGGCCAGCCGTTCAGAGCGGCGCAAAGGCGGGGCCCGGCGCATATTGTAAAATCCTTCCGGCGGCATCGGCGCCGGAAGCCGTGATGAGTGTTTCTAGATGTCGACTGCGTCGATGATCATCAATGCCAAGAGCAGCCGCAATGTCTCCCTTGCGGATGAACTCTTATATGTCACGAAACGCCATAACGGCATTCGCCCCTATGTGCTTGAGCGCATCGAAGACCTCGGGGCTGCGCTTGAAGATATCGAAAAAGGCGACTCAAACACACTGATCCTCGCCGGCGGCGACGGCACGATGCAGGCGGCGATCACCAGCGCCATCAACCGGCGCCGTTTTCAGACCCAGCCGAATTACGTCGCCCTTCCCTGCGGCATGACAAATGTCATCGCCAATGATTGCGGCCTTCAAGGCCCGCCCGCCTCATCGCTCGACAATTTTCTCTGGCGGCGCGACCGCGGCGAGGTCTCGCGTCTTGAACGCCCGTTGATCGGCATGCAGCTCTCCGAACGGCAGGACCCGATCTATGGCTTCTTCCTCGGCGCCGGCCTTTTTTACACCGCCGTCCAGTTCAGCCGTCAGAATATTCAGGCTATCGGCGCAAAGCGCTCTTTCGCCCTCGCCCTGTCGGTTGCGAGCTTCCTGTTGAAATGCGCCTTCGATGACGCAGAAGGGCCGCCGCCGCTGACGGCTGACTTGAAAAATGAGGACGGCGATTTCGAAGCGCGGGACCTGTCCTTCATCGCCATGACCACGCTGAACAAGCTCTCTTCCGGCATTTTCCCGTTCTGGGGCGAAGGCGGCAAGCCCATGAACGTCACGGCCATCGATTATCCGCGACGCAAACTATTCCAGGCCGCAATGCCGATGCTTCAAGGCAAGGCGAAACCATGGTTCCCCGACGCCGGCTATCACAGCTGGAAAAGCGAAGAGATCCGTATGCGCTTCGATGGTCCCGTTGTGTTTGACGGCGAGATTTTTCATACGACGCCGGGCGAGGACCTGATCCTCAAGGTCTCCGAAAAAGCCGCTTTCCTCATTTGATGCAGGTCGGGCCGCCAGAAACACAAGCGCGTGACGCTGCGCTTTCGGCATTGCGTGAGCGTATCCGCGCCGTGTCGGCCCCGCCGCTCAATGAACCGGCGCAACTCCTTCTCGACGCATTGCTGGCGAAACATCCGGGCGCATCGGCCCTGTTTTACGGCTCCGGCGCAAGCGTGGCGCGCGCAGAAGACCCCGCCAGCATCATTTTCGATTTTTACATTATCGGCGACAGCTATGACGCGCTTTATGCGTCCGGGGCGATGAAGCTGGCGAACAGGCTTGTACCGCCCAATGTCTTTTATTTCGAAACGCCGTCGCCTTTCGGGACCCTGCGCGCGAAATACGCCGTTCTTTCCATCAACCATTTCGAAAAACTGGTCAGCGAAGAAACGTTCCATTCCTATTTCTGGGCGCGCTTTGCGCAGCCCTGCCGCGTTCATGGCGGTTCGGCGGAGATGACCGCCCGGATTGAAACCGCGCTCGCGAGCGCAATCGCCACATTCTGCAAACGCGCCGCCGGCCTCTTTGACGGTCCGTTTACGGCGCGCGAATTATGGCTTGCGGGGCTTGGCGTTTCCTACAAGGCGGAGCTGCGCGCCGAAGATGCAACGCGCGCCGCCAAACTGATCGAAAGTTATGGCGACTGGGCGGTGAGCGTAACGGCGCCCGCCCTCATCTATGCTGGTCTCGACATTGACGTTGAAGGCGCGGTCATCCGGCCGAAACAAACGCCGCCGCAAACGGCGCGCGCCTGGCGCCTGCGCGGCGTTCAGGGCGCATTTCTGTCGGTCCTGCGGCTTCTGAAAGGAACGCAGACATTCAAAGGCGGAATTGATTACATCGCCTGGAAGATCAAGCGTCATTCCGGCGTCGATCTTCAGATTACGGACTGGGAGCGGCGCCACCCCATGCTCGGCGCGCCCGGCGCCGCGTTGCGCTATTATCGCTTGCGGGCGCAAACAAACCGGAACGCCTGAATGCCCACCCTTACGACGAACGACGCTGACATCCATTACGAAGTCACCGGCGACGGCCCGCCGCTGATGTTGATCGCGGGGCTCGCCAGCGACAGCGCAAGCTGGGGGCCGGTGGCGCCGCTGCTGTCGAAACACTTCATGCTGATCATGCCGGATAATCGCGGCGCCGGGCGCACGAAATCTTCGGCGCCTTTGTCCATCGATATGATGGCGGCTGACTATGCCGGGCTCCTCGATCATCTGGAGATTGAGCGGACCCATATGCTCGGTCACTCCATGGGCGGGATCATCGCAATGACGCTCGCGGCCAATGCGCCTGACCGAATTAACAAGCTCGTGCTTGCCGCGTCCTGCGCCAGAACGCCGGCCCGCGCTATTTCGGTCATCGATAACCTCCTCATGTTGCGGGAGGGCGGCGCCAATCAGGAACTCTGGCTGCGCTCATTCTTTCACTGGCTGTTCAAGCCGGAATTTTTTGAAAACAAAAACGCCGTCGACGCAGCGATTGCGCTGTCCATGGCCTATCCTTACGCGCAAGGCGTCGCGGATATGCGCCAGCAGGTGGATGCGCTGCGCGGCTACGACGCGTCGGCGCTGCCTGCCGCTTTGAAAGCCGAAACCCTGCTGCTTACAGGCGAGCGTGACCTCATGTTTTCGCCCGAAGAGATAAAAGCCGCTTTCGCCGCCGCCCCGGCCGCGCGGCTTCACATTCTCGCCGGCGCCGCCCATTCCCTCCATTGGGACAGTCCCGCGGAATTTTCATCGAATGTGATCGCATTTCTTGGCCGTTGATTGCGCTTCATAAAAGCGTTACATGAGGCGCCTTGCGCAACCGTGCGTGGATATCGTCGCCGGGTAAATCGGCATCCTGAAAAAAGGGGCGGCATCCAAATCGGGAGCGTTCGCGAGGCGAGTAAAACGCCGGACCGCGGACGGCTCGGCGCAAGACATTGGAGACGGCGGGTTCCGAGTAAAATGGCGCGCGCGGTTCTTCGCCAATGTGAGTCATGGAAACGCCCCAATGAAAAAAATGCTTCTGGCTACCGCCCTGTCGGGCGGCGTTGTGTCGAGTGCTGCTCTTGCGCAAAGCGAGAACGAAGAAATTGTTTTCGCTGACACGCGCAGAGACGAAATCTTCGTCACCGCCCAGCGCCGCGAACAAAGCCCCCAGGATGTGGGCGTCGCGCTCAACGTCTTTTCCGGCGCCGATCTGATCGCGCAAGGAACGCGCAACGTGAACGCGCTCGAAAACTTCGCGCCGAACCTTGAGATCGAAAGCCAGTTCGGCTCAGGCCAGCCGAGCTTTTC
>JAUIEG010000131.1 GCA_030428745.1 Alphaproteobacteria bacterium | reverse complement strand
ACTTCGGGCCCGACGCCGTCGCCGGGAAGAAAAGCGATCATCGCCATGTTTTTATCTTTCTTATTGCGCTTCGTAGGCTTCGATGTCCGGCACCTGATTCAACAAATGGCCGAGCGGGTCAACACCATCCAGGAGGCAGCGGCGCGCAAACGCCTCAATGGGGAAGCTTCCCTTTTCTCCATCGCCAAACGTCACCTCGCAGTTTTCAAGATCGATGCTGACCTCTGCGCCCGGTGACGCGAGCAGCTTCTTGTGCGTTTCCTCATCCACCTCAACCGGCAGCAAGCCGTTTTTCTGAGCGTTGCTTTTGAAAATGTCGGCGATGTCAGAGCTGATCACTGCGCGGAACCCGAAATCCGCAAGCGCCCAGGGCGCATGTTCGCGTGAGGAGCCGCAACCGAAATTCGACCCTGCGACCAGGATCTGATGGGTTTCCGGATTGACGCCGTTGAAGACGGAGGAGTTTTTCGGCCGCCCGTCTTCATCGTATCGCCAGTCGTAAAAGGCGGATTTGCCGAGACCGTCTTTCACCGTGGTCGTCAGGAACCGCGCCGGGATGATCTGGTCAGTGTCTATATTTTCCTGATGCAACACGACGGTGCGCGAAGTCAGAGTCTGGAATGGATCAAAAGACATCAGGCGCTCTCCCGCGCAAACAGATAGGGCCTCGGATCAGCGATATGGCCTTCAATGGCGGAGGCCGCCGCGGTGGCAGGGCTCGCCAGCACGGTGCGAACGCCCTTGCCCTGACGGCCGATAAAGTTACGGTTCGAGGTTGAGACCACGAGTTCACCCGGCTTGCCGCTATCGCCATTCATGGCGATGCACATGGAGCAGCCCGGTTCACGCCATTCAGCGCCGGCGGCCAGAAAGATTTCGTGGAGCTTTTCCGCTTCCGCTGCGCGTTTGACCGCTTCCGATCCCGGAACGATCAACGTAATAACCCCCGGCTTAACCTTACGTCCACGCATCACAATCGCCGCCTCTCGCAGATCGGACAGGCGCGAGTTGGTGCAGCTTCCGATAAAAACGCGATCGACCGTAACATTCGAAAAAGGCTTACCCGCTTCGAACTTCATATAGTCTGCTGCGTGATGCTCAGCTTCAGTTGAAGGCGTCGGGGCCATCTCATCAATTGGCGCGGCGGCGTCCGGCGACACGCCATAAGTGATCATCGGGCGGATCTTCGTCGCGTCCACATGAACCTCCCGGTCGAAATGGGCGCCGAGTTCAGTTTTCAGCTCCATCCAGTCGGCAAGCGCCTCATTCCAGGCAAGTCCCTTTGGCGCATAGTCACGATCTTTAAGCCAATCATAGGTAGTGTCATCCGGCGCAACCATGCCGAAGCGGGCGCCCGCCTCAATAGACATGTTGCACAGGGTCATGCGGCCATCCATGGATAGGGCGCGCACCGCCTCGCCGGCGAACTCGATAGCGCAGCCCTGCCCGCCATCGGCGCCGATCTGTGCGATCATGGCGAGCGCCATGTCTTTCGCGCCAACGCCTTCAGGCAAGGCGCCGTCAAAAACGACCCGCATGGATTTCGGTTTCCGCTGCAACACGCATTGGGTCGCGAGAACATGGCCCACTTCCGTCGTGCCAATACCGAAGGCGAGCGCCCCGAAAGCCCCATGTGTGGAGGTATGGCTGTCACCGCAAACAATTGTCTTGCCCGGCTGCGTCAGGCCCAGCTCCGGTCCGATCACATGCACGATGCCGCGGCGCGGATCGCCCATATTCAAAAGCTCCACTCCATGGTCTTTGCAATTTCCTATCAGCGTTTCGACCTGGCTCTTCGCTTCCGGCGTCGCATAGGGAAGCTCGCCTTTGGCGTTCGCCGGCATGGTCGGCGTCGAATGATCGAGCGTGCCAAAGGTCTTGTCCGGCCGGCGAACCTTGAGCCCGCGCGCGTCAAGAACGGAAAAAGCCTGGGGCGAGGTCACCTCATGAATAAGATGCAAGTCGATATAAAGAACAGCAGGCGCTTCCGCCGTTTCTTCGACAACGACGTGACGCTCCCACAATTTGTCGAACAGCGACTTCGCAGAAGATTGGGAACTGGAACTCAACTCACTCATGATGCAGCGGCCTCATTTTCTATCACACTCAACCCGGCATTAATTGCCGCCGCCTGATTGATGGCGGCGACAAAGGCTGCGACCGCCGCATCGGCGATATCAACTTCTTTTCCTTTGCCGGCAAAGTCACGACCGTCCACGGTCACTACAGCGTCGGCGCGCACAACGCCTTCTTCGGACTCATGATGGAGATCAAGCACTTTGATGCGGCCCGCAACATCAGTAATTGCACATACCGCCGCGAAGGCGGCATCGATCGGACCGACACCTTCATGGGTGACCGTCCGCGTCTCGCCGTCGTCATGCTCCAGCGTAACCCGCGCATTGGGTTTCGTTCCTTCTTCCATATCGATATGGAGATCGGTGCGGCGCATCCGCCATGGGCCAATGCGCCCGTCCACAATTGAATTGCCGGAGATCAGCCGGACAAGTTGTGCATCCGTGACTTCCCGTGTTGTGTCCGCCAGCTTCTTAAACGCCGGGAAGATATCTTCGACTTTCTGCTGGGAAATCTTAAAGCCAAGCCCCTCTGCCCGGGCGCGTACAGCGTGCTTGCCGGAATGCTTGCCGAGCACGATTGAATTTGCGGGCATACCCACGGATTCCGCATCCATGATTTCATAGGTCCGCTTGTCGGCGAGGACGCCATGCTGGTGAATGCCGCTTTCATGGGCGAAGGCGTTCTTGCCCACAATCGCCTTGTTGCGCGGGATCGGGTTATGCGTCACCCGCGCCAGGGCGAGACTCGCCGGATAGATTTTTTCGGTCTCGATTTGCGTTTCCAGATTGAAAAAATCACGGCGGGTTGTGATGGCCATTACGGCCTCTTCCAGTGAGCAATTGCCCGCCCGTTCGCCAATGCCATTAATGGCGCATTCAATTTGCCGGGCGCCGCCGCGTACGGCGGCAAGAGAATTCGCAACCGCCATACCGAGATCGTCGTGACAATGAGTGGAAAAAGTGACCTTCTCCGCGCCTTTTGCATTTTCCGCCAGGAAGCGGAACAAATCCGTAATCTCTTCCGGCGTCGTATAGCCGACCGTATCGGGAATATTAATTGTCGTAGCGCCAGCCTCAATCGCTGTGTTCACCGCTTCGATCAGGTAATCTCGTTCAGTGCGGATAGCGTCTTCCGGCGAAAACTCAACTTCGTCGCACAGTGGAACCGCGAAAGCGACGAGACGGCCGATGCGCTCAATGATCTCGTCCTTGGTCATCTTCAGCTTAGCGTCGCGATGCGTCGGGCTGGTGCCGATGAAGGTGTGAATACGCTTTCTGCGGGCCGGCTCCAGCGCACGAGCGGACGCCTCAATATCCTTGTCATTAAGGCGCGACAAAGAGCAGATGGTCGGCTTCTGAATTTCGGAGGCTACCGCCGAAATCGCAGCCGCATCCCCGGGAGACGCCGCAGCGAAACCCGCCTCGATAATATCCACATTCAGCGCCTCAAGCGCCCGCGCAACAATGAGCTTTGCATCCGTGGACATGGAAAAGCCCGGCGCCTGTTCGCCGTCGCGCAAAGTGGTGTCGAAAATCTTGACGTGGCCGGCTTCCGCCTTTTTTACGTCACTTACATCTGAGCCCGTGTTGGTCATTTTCTGAATTCCTGATTGCTGTTCCTTTGTCATCGCCTATTTATATCGCGCGGTGATTTCACCGCGCGGGGCTAAGGAGCAGTCTCAATAGGCTATTCGGCAAATGACTCACCAGCATGGCATCAGTCCTTTTCAACACCGCGGCGTATGGACAAAACGCCCGTGCGTGAAACTTCGGAGAGCCCCAAAGGCTTCATGAGATCGATAAAAGCGTTGATTTTGTCCCGCGCACCGGTGATTTCAAAAACGAAGGACGTGTGTGTCGTATCGAGGACGCGGGCGCGAAAGACATCCGCCAGCCTCATGGACTCGACCCGATGCTCACCATCATTGACGACCTTGACCAGCGCCAATTCACGTTCCAGCGCGTCGGTTTCGGCCGAAACGTCAATGACACGACGCACGGGGACCAAACGGCCGAGTTGCGCCTTGATTTGCTCGATCTTTGAAGGCGTGCCGGTTGTCACCACGGTGATGCGCGAGGTGTGCTTCTCCATGTCGGTTTCCGCAACCGTCAGGCTCTCAATGTTATAGCCGCGCGCAGAGATGAGGCCGACGACGCGGGACAGAACACCGGGCTCGTTGTCGACAATAACGGCGACAATGACCTCGCGGTCGGCGCCTTCATCCCGCGTAACGGGATAGACCGATTGGGACGGAGCGTTCGGTGTCGCGTTTTGGGCGGTCATACCAGCGTCTTCCCCTGTTCCGAGACTGCATCTTCCGCCATCTCGCCGAACAACATTTCATTATGCGCCGCGCCCGACGGGATCATCGGGAAGACATTTTCCTGCTGTGTGACAACGCAATCGAACAAAACCGGCTTCGGCGATTCAATCATCTCGATAATCTTAGCGTCGAGCTCGTCCGGTTTTTCAGCGCGTATGCCGTGGCCGCCATAGGCTTCAGCGAGCTTCACAAAGTCCGGCAGGCTTTCGGAATAGGAATGAGAATAACGCCCGCCATGGAGAAGCTCCTGCCACTGGCGGACCATGCCGAGATAAGCGTTATTCAGAATGAAAATCTTGATCGGCAACTCGTGCTGAACCGCGGCTGACATTTCCTGCATGGTCATTTGCACAGACGCGTCGCCGGCGATGTCTATGACAAGCGCGTCCGGATAGGCCGCCTGAACGCCCAGCGCCGCCGGCAAGCCATAGCCCATCGTGCCGAGCCCCCCCGACGTCATCCAGCGGTTCGGCTCATCAAAATGGAAAAATTGCGCGGCCCACATCTGATGCTGCCCGACTTCAGTCGTCACATAAACATCCTTGCCCCGCGTCAGCTCATAAAGGCGTTCGATCGCATATTGCGGCTTGATGACGTCTTTCGCCGGCGCATATTGGAATGAGTTGCGCGCGCGCCAGCCGTCGATCTGGCTCCACCAGCCATCAATGCGTTCACGCTCATGTTTTTCTTTTTTGTCGCGGCGTTTCCACTCGGCCAGCATTGCGTCCATGATTGCGCCAGCATCGCCAATAATGCCGATATCGACAGGCACATTCTTGTTAATCGAAGACGGATCGATATCGATATGGACTTTGCGCGAGTTGGGCGAAAATGCATCCAAACGCCCTGTAACCCGGTCATCGAACCGCGCACCGATAGCGATCATCAGGTCGCAATCATGCATGGCGTTGTTGGCTTCATAAGACCCATGCATGCCGAGCATGCCGAGCCACTGGGGATCGGACGCCGGAAACGCGCCAAGCCCCATCAGGGTCGAAGTCACCGGAAAGCCGGTTGCTTTCGCCAGCTCGCGCAGCGCTTTCGAAGCTTCAGGTCCGGCGTTGATGACGCCGCCGCCTGTATAGAGCACAGGACGGCGGGCGTAACGCATCAGGTCAATCGCCTGATCGATCTGGTTCTTGTTGATCTCCGGCGTGACGATGCAATTTCGATTTCGCGCATCGGCGCGGGACGTGTATTGCGCCGTCTCGAACTGAACATCCTTTGGGATGTCGATGAGGACAGGTCCAGGGCGGCCATTGCGCGCCACATGAAACGCCTCATGCACGGTCGTGGACAGCGTATGCGATGATTTCACCAGATAATTATATTTGGTGCAGGACCGGGTGATGCCGGTAGTGTCGCATTCCTGAAAAGCGTCGGTGCCGATCAGCGGGCGCGCCACCT
Organism: Alphaproteobacteria bacterium; assembly: GCA_030428745.1. Lineage (GTDB taxonomy): Bacteria > Pseudomonadota > Alphaproteobacteria > Caulobacterales > Parvularculaceae > Hyphococcus. Next base: position 1,411 of record JAUIEG010000131.1, on the reverse strand, counting down.
GACCCGTGATACAGACAACCGGAATGGAATCCAGCAACGCGTCGGCGAGGCCGGTGACGGCGTTGGTGGCGCCGGGCCCCGACGTCACCAGCGCGACGCCGACCTTGCCCGTGGAGCGCGCATAGCCTTCCGCTGCGTGCAACGCGCCCTGTTCGTGACGCACCAGAACGTGGCGGATCGTTTCGCGCGCAAAGAGCGCATCATAGATCGGCAGCACCGCCCCGCCGGGATAACCGAAGATCACCTCCACGCCCTGCTCCTCCAGCGCATCAAGGAGAAGTTCAGCGCCCGATTTCGTGATCGCCGCCGTCTTGGTCTCTTGTTTTGCTTGAGAAGCAGTCATTTCAGAGCCTCGGTTTTTACAAGTCTTAGTCAGGTTTCGTGTTCGCGCCCGGCTTCAACCAGGACATGCGCGCGCGCAGTTCCTTGCCGGTCTTTTCGATCGGATGTTCAAGGTCGGCGCGGAGCATCTGGTTGTAGCGAACCTTGCCGGCCTGGTTCTCAACAATCCAGTCATGGGCGAAAGAGCCATTCTGAATGTCTGTCAGAACTTCTTTCATGCGCTGTTTTGTTTCCGCGTTGATAACGCGCGGACCGGAAACGAAGTCGCCATATTTCGCGGTCTCGGAAATAAAGTCATGCATGCGCGTGATGCCGCCCTCATAGAAGAGGTCAACAATCAGCTTCAGCTCGTGAAGACATTCGTAGTAAGCGATTTCCGGCTGGTAGCCTGCTTCGACGAGGGTTTCGAACCCGGCGATAACAAGTTCCGACGCACCGCCGCACAGAACCGCCTGTTCGCCGAAGAGATCGGTTTCGGTTTCTTCCCGGAAGGTCGTTTCAATGACGCCCGCCGAAGCACCGCCGATGAGGCTGGCGTAGGCAAGCGCCTTGTCTTTCGCCTGGCCGGTCGCATCCTGATGAATGGCGAAAAGGCTCGGCACGCCGCGGCCGCGTTCATATTCAGAGCGCACCAGACCGCCCGGGCCTTTCGGAGCCACCATGATGACGTCCACATTGGCCGGCGGATTGACGCGGCCATATAGCACCGTGAAGCCATGCGCGAAAAGCAGCGCATCGCCGTCTTTCAGATTGGGTGCAATCTGCTCATTGAAAATCTGTTCATGGGTCATGTCCGGCGTCAGAACAGCGATCAGTTTCGCCTGTTTCGACGCCTCGGCGACATTGGCGACTTCAAGACCGTCTTCTTCGGCCCGTTTTGCGCCCGGCCCGCCAGGGCGCACGCCGACAATCACCTTGCAACCTGAATCACGCAGGTTCAGCGCATGCGCGCGACCCTGACTGCCATAGCCAATGACGGCGACAACATCGTTTTTCACAATCGCCGGGTTTGCATCGTCTTCCGTATAGACTCTCATGTCGTTCAAATCCCTCTGTCTTACTCGTTGGG
>JAUIEG010000130.1 GCA_030428745.1 Alphaproteobacteria bacterium | reverse complement strand
CAAAACTAGCAGCGGCTCCGAATATTACGGCGCCAACTGGAATCACGCCTCCGGTTATCTGCGCGTCGGAGGCGAACGCCTTCCCACAAGTGAGATCGGCGCACCCAACGATTTCTGGACGGGAATACATCGTGACGCTGGGGCAACCGTCCAAGACGGAAGACCGGAAGCGACGTTGACCATCGAAATTTTCGACATGTCGGCCTCATCGAGCGTGTGGCGAGGATATGCCAGCAAAAAAATTACGCAGCATGACCGCGAAAACCCGAATGAGATCATCCGAACTGCGGTCACAAGCGTCTTCAAGTCGTTTCCCGACAACGTTGCCGAAGAGGTGACCAAATGACCCGCGAAGAGAACATCAGCGCCAACCGTAAACGGCGTCGCGTTCTGGCCGCCGCCGTCAGCGCACTTGCATCGCTCAACCTGATGGCGCGCGCTCAAGAGGTGGAAACAAGCTCCTCGGCACAGCGCCCGAACATCATTTTGATTGTCGCCGATGACCTTGGCTTTTCCGACATCGGCGCTTTTGGCGGAGAAATCGCAACGCCCAATCTCGACCGGCTGGCGTTCGAAGGCCAGCGCTACACCAACTTCTATGTGGCGCCGAACTGTTCACCGACCCGTAGCATGTTGCTCACCGGTCTCGACAATCACGTTGTTGGTCTCGGCAACATGTATGAGCGCACAGCGCCGAACCAGCTCGGACAACCGGGCTATGAAGGCGTCTTGCGCACCGATTACCGCACTATCGCGGAAGCGATGCGCGACAATGGCTATCGCACTTATATGGCGGGCAAGTGGCATCTTGGCCATTCGCCCGATCACCTTCCCGCTGCGCGCGGTTTTGACCGCAGTTTTGCGCTTCTCAACGGCTCAGGCAGCCACTACGACATGACCGGCCCGAATAACGACGCCAAAAAAGCGGAATATGTTGAAGACGGCGAATATCTAACGCGGCTTCCGAAAAACTATTATTCAACCCGCACCTATACCGACAAAATCATCGACTATATCGACAGCGCGCCAACGGATCAGCCTTTCTTCGCTTATCTCGCCTACCAGGCGCCGCACGACCCCATTCAGGCGCCGAAAGGCTGGTTGCGCCGCTACAAGGGCGCTTACGACGACGGCTGGGACGATATTCGCGAGGCGCGCCTTCGACGCATGAAAGATCTCGGCGTTGTCCCGGAATCAGCAACGCTGTCGCCACGCGTCTGGTACGTCCCGGAATATGACAAGCTCACCGGCGTGGCGCAGGTACAGGCCGCGCGGCGCATGGAAATTTATGCGTCGGTCGTCGAGTATCTCGACCTTCAGGTGGGTCGCCTTCTCGATCATCTCCAAGAGACGGGACAACTCGACAACACCATCATCATCTTCTTCTCCGACAACGGGCCTAATCCACATGATCCGATTGAAGACGCCAAGCGCGGCGCCGGCAAGGTGATGGCGGCGAACTTCTACGCTAACAAATACGAAACCGACTTCGCGTCCTGGGGACGTCCCGACGCATGGCTGTCCCAAGGCGTCGCCTGGGCCCAGGTCTCCGCAACACCTTTCACCGGCTACAAGCTTACGAGCTTCGATGGCGGCGTTCGCTCCCCCCTCATTGTCTGGAGCAAGAACAACCAAACGCCAGGCGCCATCAACGATCAGGATATCATGCATGTCAGCGACATTGCGCCGACCATGCTTGACGCCGCCGATACGCCGCTGACGGCATTGTTCAGACCGGAATCTGCATCACTGCAGCGGGGCCGTTCCTGGGCGCCGCTTTTCGATGGCGGCAACCAGTTTTCCTCTCGCGGCCTCGGCATGGAGATTTTCGGCGGTCGCGCCTATCGCGAAGGCGATTGGAAAATCACCTGGATGTATGAGCCTTTCGGCAAGTCGGATTGGCAGTTGTTCAACCTCGCCGCCGATCCATCTGAAACGAAAGACCTTGCAGATGAGCACCCGGCGATCAGGGCGCGGCTGATCGCGGCTTGGAACGCCTACGCCAAGACTAACAACGTCATCATTCCCGACCGCACGGTGTTCGACGGCATGAAAGAAAACCTGCCGCCGCGCCCACCCGTTGACGCACCTGACTGGCCGCGCGGCGGCGAAGCCAACTGGGTCTCATCCGACGACGACTCCGATGACGAATAATCCAGGGAGAACCACCATGAAAAAGTTCATCTCATACTTAACGCTGCTGTTGCTCCTCGTGACGCCGGCCTACGCGCAATTCGACGGCCCGCGCACCTACTGGCCGATGCCAAAGAACTACAACGTGGTCGCTGCGCATTACATCAATGGAACGGCCAACGCTTCCTGGTCCGTGTGGAACCAGGTTCAGGCCAATGTCGACATCGACAGCGATCTCTTCCTCCTGACCTATACGCGAAATCAGGTGTTCTTTGGCCGCGCCGTCTATTGGCAATTAGTTGTGCCCGCCGGAACATTGAAGACCGACTCGCCTTTGCCGCTATCGACTAATGATGACTTCGTCAAAGGTCTCGGCGATCCGTCCTTCGGCGCGACGATCAACCTGGTTGGCGTGCCGGCAATGAAAGCGAAGGATTTCCTGCGTCACGATCTCGATTTTAGCGCCAATCTCGGAGCGATGATCTATTTCCCGGTCGGACAGTATAATGAAAACGAGGCGCTGAATGTCGGCTCGAACCAGTGGCGTATCCGCTTTTCAGCGCCAATGGTGAAGTCGATCGGTCCCTGGGTTCCGGGCAAGCGCACAACGATCGAAGTCGTTCCCTCGGTCATGCTCCATGGCGACAATGACAACAATCTCGGCAATCGCATCGAGCAGGACCCCACATTCGCGATTGAAGCGCATCTCACCCGCGACCTCACACGCAAGGTCTATATTTCCGCCGACTATACATGGATCAATGGCGGACAGCAGACTTATTCCGACACAACGACGGGCGCCTTCATTCGTGAGACCGACGGCCTTGGCGCACAGGCGCTCGGCGCAACCCTCAACTGGGAGATCAATGACAGCATGCATCTCTATCTGACCCATATGCAGACACTGTCATCTTCAGCTGATCCCTTCGATCTCGAAGGCTCGCTGACGAAAGTCACACTTTCCTACGCATGGCACGATGTCCTTGAGCGCGTGAAAAAATTCAAAGGCGAGTGAGCGCGGTCAAATGTCTCCCTACGAGATAACCAATATTATAATTTCCACTGGGCATCGCATCGACGCCCAGTGGGCGCTTTTTCTGACTATTCACATGGCGCTCTTTGGCGGCATCATCTATGTTGATCGCCCGCTCAACCGTACAGAAAAGGCGTTTGCGATCATCTTTTACTCGGTGTTCGCTGTTCTGAATTTCATTGTCTCGCTGCAACAGCAGATATTCTACGAACATGCAGCAAACGACATTCTGGTATACGCCGCTATGGATTGTTGCCGCGAGAGTGAAATCATTTCCTATTTCAAGATGCTTCAGGATACAGGAAAGTTTGAACTACGCCCTGCGATAACGCTCTTCGTTCACATCATCGCCGGCGCAATCGTTATCTGTTCGATATTTTTCGATGGCGCTTTCAAGAAACCGAGCGTTCCGCGCCGTCTACCCCGTGATAGCGGCAAGGCGCTGAATTCGTGAGAATTTCAAAAAATGGTGCCGCATGGGTGACTTGAACACCCGACCCCATCATTACGAATGATGTGCTCTACCAGCTGAGCTAATGCGGCATACCGGCTGGCGGAGGCGCGTCATAGCTTGGGCGGGCGCAATCCGCAAGCCGGTCAGCGGGGTAAAATCACGCCGCCCGGCAATGGCGGCGTCAGGCGCGCAAGGTCCCGCCGACAGCCTTCTCCACCTGCGCCACAATGCGGGCGGAGACCGCCTCGATTTCCTCGTCGGTCAGGGTCTTTTGCCTCGGCTGAAGCGTCACCTCGACGGCAAGGGATTTCTTGCCCTCAGGCACGCCCTTGCCCTGGTAAACATCGAAAAGACTGACATCGGCGATGAGCTTTTTCTCAGCCCCGCGCACAGCCTTTAAGAGCGCCTCGGCGGCGACAGCGTCATCGACGACAAAGGCGAAGTCGCGCGACAGCGGCAGAAGCTCCGACGCGTCGAGCGCGGGACGGGTCTTCGCCCCTTTCTTCTTCGGCTCGGGAATGAGATCGAGGAAGACTTCGAAACCATGGACAGGACCGTCCACATCCATCGCCTTCAACACCCGCGGATGGACCTCGCCGAAATGGGCGAGCGCTTTCGGACCAAGGCGCAGAACGCCGGACCTTCCGGGGTGGAAATAGTCGGGCGCATCGGCGCTGGTCTGAAGGCTGGAGACCGGCGCGCCCGCCGCTTCCAGCGCTGCGATGGCGTCGGCCTTCACCGTGAAGGCGTCCGCCTTCGGCGCCGCGCCCTGCCAGTGGCGTTGCGGATCAGACAGCCGGGCGCCGCCCGCGGCGTTAGCATGATCCGCAGGTTGATCGCCGGCGTAAATTGGCGCGACTTCAAAGAGCGCAAGATCCTCTCGGCCGCGATCGGCGTTGCGCTGAAGCGCGGCGATAAGGTTCGGCAAAAGCGACGAGCGCATAACGCCGAGGTCGGAGGCGATCGGGTTAGCGAGGGTGAGGCCTTTCGCCTTGATCTCACTTGCGCTCATAAAAAGCTCGGCGTGTTTCTGGTCGAGGAATGACCATGTCACCGCCTCCAGAAGGCCTCGGCCGGCCAGCGCGCGGCGCGCCATGCGGCGGCGCTCCTGGCCCGCCGTCAGTTTTGGCGTTTCAACAGCTTTAAGCATGGGCAAGGGCGCGGCGGGAAGTTTGTCGAAGCCCGTGATGCGGGCGATTTCTTCAACAAGGTCAGCCTTGCCTTCGATATCGGGACGCCAGGATGGAACGTCCACCTGCCACGGGTCGCTTTTCCGTACAGTAAAGCCAAGCGCGGAAAGAATCTGTTCGCATTCCTGCGGCGGCACATCGAGGCCGGTGAGGCGCTTGACCTCCGATGGCGGGAATAAAACAGTTTTGTCCGCCTGCGGAATTTCACCCGCCAGCACAACGTCGGAAGGCTCGCCGCCGCACATATCCATAACAAGCTGTGTCGCCATCTCCATCCCCGGCAGGATGAACGCCGGATCGACCCCGCGCTCGAACCGATAGCGCGCATCGGATGCAATGCCGGTCTTGCGGCCGGTCTTTGCCGTGCGCAACGGATCGAAATAGGCGCATTCGATGAACACGTTCGTCGTTTCTTCGGTGCAGCCCGTATCCTCGCCGCCCATGATGCCGCCGAGCCCGAGCACAGCAGCATCGTCGGCGATCACTGTCATGGTTTCGTCGACTTCATATTCCTTACCGTCGAGCGCGAGGAATTTTTCTCCGGCCTTGCCCAGCCGCGCGCGAAGAACGCCTTGCAGCTTGTCCGCATCGAAAACATGGAGCGGGCGGGCGCGGTCGTAAGACATATAGTTGGTGATATCGACAAGCGCGCTGATGGGGCGCAGGCCAATGGCGCGTAGATGGTCTTGCAGCCATTTCGGCGACGGCCCGTTCTTGACGCCGCGTACATAACGCCCGGCGAAGGCGGAGCAAGCGCTTTCAGAACCGGCAGGGAAGTCGAGCTCAACTTTTTGCGGCGAGGGATACGCGCCTTTGATCGGTTTCGGTTCCGGCGAAATAAGCTTTCCGAGCCCCGCCGCGGCGAGATCGCGGGCGACGCCATTAACGCCGTTTGTGTCCGGGCGGTTCGGCGTCACTTCGAAATCAATGACCGGATCATTGGCGCCCATGACCTTCGCAATCGGATCGCCGACCCTGGCTGAGGATGGCGCTTCGATAATGCCGTCATGATCGTCGCCCATTTCAAGCTCGCGCACCGAACACATCATGCCGTGGGATTCGACGCCGCGGATTTTCGCTTTCGAGAGCGTGACGTCGATGCCGGGCACATAAGCGCCCACCGGCGCATAGGCGACCTTGATGCCGGCGCGGGCATTCGGCGCGCCGCAGACGATCTGCATCTCGCCGTCCTTCGTCGCCACTTTGCAGACCTGCAACTTGTCAGCGTCCGGATGGGGCGCCGCCTCAAGCACTTCGCCGATTGTGAAAGCGGCAAGGCGCTCTTCCGGATTTTCGACCTCTTCAACCTCAAGGCCGACAGCGACCATGGTGTCGACGATCTCTTCAAGACTGGCGTCCGTATCGAGATGCTGTTTCAGCCAGGACAGGGTGAATTTCATTTTCCTAGTTCTCTTCCGAAATCGTTTGCAGGAGGCGCGCCACGACGTCATCGCCGGCGCGGTCGCATTTTTTGACAGGTTTTGGCCGCGATGCGTTTTCAGGCCCCGAGACCCAGCATTTTTCAAAAACCGAGCAGTAACAGACGCCAAAATACGTATTGGCGGTGTCGGCGGCGAAAACGCGCGCTTTCAAGGCGTCAAAGCCGGCGCGCGTTTCGTCGTTGCGCGGCCAGAAAATGAGGATCGCCTCGCTCTTTTCACCGGCCGCCAACATGCCGATAGCGGAGTCGAGGCTGGAAGAAAAATTCGCATGCAATTGCGGCGGCAACAGGCGGTCGCGCAAATCCGCCCAATCGCTCACCGGCGCGCCGTCAACGACAAGCTCCGCGCTTTCGATCATGGCGGGGCCGATGCCGTCATTCTTGATGGCGACGCGCATGGCATAGCCTTCCGGCTCCGTCGAGAAACCGCTGGTGATGCTGACGGCGGGCAGAACGCTCGCATGCTGCTGCTTGCGCATGATCTGCGCCTGATCCCAGGCGACGAACAGCGCGCAAGCGCCAATAACCATCGCCGCGATGGAGCCGACGGTTTCAAAATTTAAGGAAAGACGTTTTTTCCGCTCCGCCATCAGACCCGCTCAATGACTTTTGTTAGCATAGCTTTGACCGTTTGCGCTGCTTCACCAAGCGCCGGGTTGCCGACACGACCGATGGACGCGACAGGATCGACGGCGGCGACTTCAACACCTTTATCCGCCTGCTGAACAATGACGTTGCAGGGGAGCATGACGCCAATCTTGTCCTCAATGGACAAGGCCTGATGCGCCATCTGCGGATTGCAGGCGCCGAGAATGCGATAGGGCCGGAAGTCGACGTCGAGCTTTTTCTTCATCGTCGCCTTGACGTCGATCTCGGTGAGGACGCCAAAGCCTTCGGCCTTGAGCGCTTCGGTGACGCGCGCGATCACGTCGTCAAAATCGCCGGAAACGGTTTTCGCGATGTAGTAGCTCATGGACCCGCTCCTATTT
>JAUIEG010000129.1 GCA_030428745.1 Alphaproteobacteria bacterium | reverse complement strand
AACTTCGCTATCGTGCTTGGATCGGATAGCTGGGCCGAAAACCAATCTGCGTCTATCCTGACGAAGAAGCCTTCGCCAAACTGTTCCATCGCCGGGAGCCATCGAACCTTGTTGGCGAGAGGCTGTCCACGAACGCTCAAAGTAATATCTTGAAGTTCATCCTCAAATGGCGACGGAGCCGGTTCGAGACGAGTAAAGCCATACAGGGCTGAAACGACGCAAAGGCGGCTCATCGCCACCAAATCCTGTATGAAGTCGGATTTTCCTGTGCGGTCTGTGTCCCAGGTAACTCTGTCTAGACGCTGTCCCGTCAGCCGCGCATTTAAGTCAGTACTGCCAATTTGATCCCCCGAGGTGAATAACTCAAACTCTGCTTCCTTGGGATTGGCTGCGACCCCGGCCTCTGACGCCTCGGATTGTTGCAATATAACTTTGCTGATCGCATCCCAAACCTGCTGTAACGGATAGGGCTTGATTGCTAATGCTTCAGCCGCATCAAGTAATTCAAGAGAGTCCTTCAATTGCCCGAGCGACTTAAACTTTTTCAATCGAGGGAATATCTCTACGATATTTTCTAGCACGCTCACGTCTTCTGGAAGCGCGATCAGCCTCAGGACCTGGCTGTAATAGTTATTGATCGCGCCTCGTGTCATCGGTTTCAAGAACTCATCGCAGTCTTGGGACGGCGCACCTCGAAGCCACGGCCTTCGTCCCTGACAACGCCCCAAAGCCTGTTCGCTGGCATAGAGATCTTTCAGCGAACGCCGAGCGCCGCACTGGCACGTGATCTCAATATACTGAGGGTCACTGCCAGAGCTTCGATCTTCAATAAACAGATCCTGTTGGCAGTTCCGCTCCTCCGAGCCGGCATGAACAAACCATCTCCAGTCAATGTCCTGTGCATGCCCGTTCGCGCAGGCGCCTACCCATCGAATGGGAGACTTTGTTTCCTGACGACGAACGCGATCGTTCGATGTGTACCGTTCGAGACGCTGTCGATTTCTCTGATCGCCATCATCGTCTTTGAGCGGCGCCGTCACCCATCTCGGAAAAACCACGGCGGGCACGGATGGCGGTTCAATCCCTTGATAGATCTCTTCATTCAGCGGCGGTTCCCAAAGCTCGAGTTCCGCACCGTCTTCGAGCCAACTGCCACCTTCAGCGTTTTCCAACAGCTTGGTGAGATAATGGATGAGTCGCCGCTCCCGGATCTTTCGCGCTCTCCAGCTTGGCCAGTCCGAAAGTCCCCGAACCATGACCGACGTCTTAGGCAGATCGACAATCGCTCCGGGGCCGAATGTTTGGATCAGCTGCGATAGCCGTATTTCGTCCCCCGCCATTTCGGCTACCTCGACTCAAGGTATTGTTCGATTTCGATAGCGACGCCGGGCTGTACGTCGCGCATCGACCAACCAGCCTCAAAGAGCTGAAACTCGGCTCGCAAGGCGGAAAGGTCTTGCAAAGGCGTGTGCAAGAGCCCGCCATCATCGTTTCCATGCGTATCCCAGTTCAATCCTTCGCCCTGTCTGTCTGAGAGAATGGCCAGCCAGCCATCTATCAGGCGATCGATGCTTTCGCCGCAGCCAAACCGCGTCTTCAGGAATCTGGCCGCCTCCTGAACCATCGGGTGATCAACGCTCAGCGCCTGCGGCCCTCTCGTAACGGTGAAAGCGGGGTCAAGATGGCGCACGAGGCCAGCAAACACCGCGCCCAGCGCCCGGTCGAGCGCACCCGACGCAGACGGCGTTACGCTCGTCGCTTCAACCGCGCGGTAAAAGGCCTGATGATACGTCTCGAAGTCTTCGTAGTGCGCTCTGTCGCGTGCACGGTGCATGTTGAGGATAACGGCGACGAGCCCGGGGCGTTTGTCGTCACGGCCGACCCGGCTTGTCGCCTGAATATATTCTGCGGCGCTTTTGGGCTGGTTCTGCACGATCATCAGCCCGAGCCGGGAAATGTCGAGGCCTACCGAAATCATATTTGTCGCCAGTGCAACGTCTAGCGGCTTCAATGCTTCGCGATCCGATCGGCCAAACTCCAGCGCAAGGCGCTTCTTGGTTTCAGCGACTTTGTCCGTCGAATCCCGCGAAGTGAGTTCTTCGGGCGCGCCGATCTGGCGCGGGCCAAACGGGCTGTCGGATGGCTCCTGAAGAAGTCGCAATCGCCGCGTGCGCCAATCCTTCAGGTTGCTTGCGACCTCGTCTTCGACAATGCGCCGCGTGGCGCCGAGCTCGCGCAGGGCGTTGAAGTAGCAGAGCGCCGTCATGTAGGCGTCCGCCGGATTGGCCCTGCGCGACGCGTCAGACGACGCCAAATCATAGGCATGCTGCGCAGCGGCCAGTAACGGAACCACGGTTCGCAGATACACCTTACGCGGACCGATCCCCAGCGCGCTGATGCCGACATACAGTCGCTGGCGGTCCGGCTTTTCCGTTACGACGGCGAAGTAGCTGTCGCGCCGGTCAATGCCGGGCGGCGGGAAGATTGCAGTCTTATCACGGTCGAAGAGTTTCTTGATCTGATCGTTTGCGCGCCGCACCGTCGCTGTCGAGGCGATGATTTTTGGCCCTCGAAGCCGTCCATTGATCGTGCGGCTAGCAAGCCGGTCGATCACGGCCTCGTATAAGCCGGCAATGGTCCCGAGCGGCCCGGAGATTAGGTGTAACTCATCCTGGATGATGAGGTCGGGCGGCGGTAGGCATTGCCGCTGAGGGTCAAGCAAACGACCCGTACCCGGAGCATCTGCGCCAAGAAAAGTGAGATGCTGTAAATTGTCCGCATTCTCGATCCGGTCGACATGATCAAAGAACCGGCCAATCTCGCCCTTGCGCGGCAAGGCGGCGAATTTATCAACTGTCGCCACGATGAACGCTGGCAAGCGGTTATAGATTTCCTCGTCCACGGCCAGCACCGGTAGGCCGCCTCGCTCCGCTCTGAAATCACATTCGAGATTGTCGCAATTGATCAGCATGCGCTGCCCGGCGATGTGATAAGTGTCGCGATTGAAGGCGGTATTGCACCACGGGCATTCTGTGATCGGAGCAGGTGCGATGCGCCGCGACACGCTCTTCTCTGTCCTATACCGTTCCACTTTTCCGTAGGCGTTTCGCGGGGGCGACGTATCCTGCTGCCCGCGACCGCCGATCTTGTTCGGCGTTGCGCCCGAGCCGACCCAGAGGCCGATTTCGATCGGCGCGGGCCCAAGCAGCGGCTGGCCGTGATCGTCTTTCCAGTCATCCGAGCGTCGCAGGAGTTCGAGGGCGCAAATCATCGCGGCGGCGCGGCCGAGTTGGTCGAGCGTCAGGAGGCGGAGCGTGTACCGCATGATGACGCTGACACCACTGCCCAGCCAGTCCGAATGGGTCAAACGCCGCAGCGCAATTTGATAGGCGGCCAGGCCGAGATAGGCTTCGGTCTTACCGCCGCCGGTCGGGAAGAAGAGCAGATCGACAATGTCGCGATCATCGGACAGCTTGTCGGTCAGTCCGCGAAGGTTGAGCAGGATGAAGGCGAGCTGGAATGGTCGCCAGGCTGGGTCCACGATGCCGCGCGTGTTTTCCAGATAGGATTTGATCGCGAGGTTCATGGCGCGGAAGGCGATCTGCGCGGGCTTGCTACTTCGGAGAAGATCGACACCGGCGACCATGCGGGCATGGGCGGCGCGCTGATTATCGACAAGGGTCTGCCCGACCTCGCGCCGCTGCGCTTCCGGGATACCGGCCACGTCACCCGCTTGCTTGGAGATAAAGTCGCTCAGGTAAGCGGCCGGGAAACGCGCCAGCGTGTCGGCGAGCGCCTCGGGATCGGCGGTCATGTTTGCCAGGGCGCCCATCTTGAACTCAGTGATGTCGTTCAGCGCCGCGTTCTGGTCGACCTTTTCGACATGGGCTGTGGGCAGCGGATCGCTCCAGACGCGGGCGCAGCGGTCGCCCGTCACCCCGTCATGTCCAGTGCCGATATTCCGCCCCCCGACAAAGCGCAGAATGTCCGCGTAGTGCAGATCGTGTAGGCGCAGGTCGAAGTCCTGCGCTGCAAAACCGCTCATGTCGGGATTGCCGATAAACCCCGCCTCCGCCTCCAGTGCCAGTCCGACCTGGAAGATGTTGGAGACATCTTTGAAACGATTGGCCGCCGTGCGCTTGTTGACGACGAACACGGTGACGCTCACCCCGTCCGGCCACTGATCGCGCGTCAGGGGACGCGGCAGCTTGCAGGGCATGGCCACCACATGCAGGGTGACTGCGCCACCGGGAAGGCTCGGCGCGGCCGAGTCCTCCAGCAGGATTTCATGGCCGCCGGGCGTTTCGAGTGCGCGGGCGATGTCATCCGCGCTGATGCGGTGGGTCAGCGTGCGCGGGTCGCGCCGCCACATAATCTCGTCGGCGACGGATTTCGGCGCGCCTTTCAGAATGTCTTCGGAGATAGGCGGTTCGGGGATATAGTTCGCAAAGCGCACCGTCGCGTCGAGCCCCGCGCAGTCCGGCTCGACAAACACGGTCAAACCGAGGCTGGAGGGTTGCAGGCGGCGGCGCTGGACATGCTCTCGTCCGCCATCCTCGTCTTCCTGGTCCGGGGCGTTGGCGTCGTCCTGTTCTTCGCCCGTCAGTTCGATTTCGAGCTGCTGTTCTTCAGTGGGCGTCGCTATGGCGACTTCATCGGCGGGGACGAGGAAGCCGAAGAGATAGAAGGAAGACGGGCGGATACCGGGGCGCAGCGTCTCCGTGTCGCCCATATGCGCGTCATGCGCTTGTGGGCGCGTGTCAGGGCCGAAAATGTCGCCGCGCAGGGCAGCCATCAGGTGTTCACGGACGTTCGCGGACGACTCAAACCCGCGCTTACTCATATTAGCGACCCATTCTCACTGATGACTTCCTCATCTCTCTGCGGGCGCAGCCTGTTGGTCCTGCCCGCACGGCGTTCAGCTTCGGCACGTTCGCTATTCAGCGCGAGCAGGCGGGCGAGCACCTTGTCGCGGAACGGCGCGGGCCAGAACAGGCGGTTCTGATAGGCGAATTCCGGCTCGTCCTCCTCGGTCAGGAAGCGCGGGGCGAATTCGCCGTCGGGCGCACAGAGATCGGCGAGATCGTCCCAGCCATAGGCGCGCAGCAACGCATCATCCATCTCGGCATGCAGGCGGCGCAGCGTGACGATGTCGTCGCCGTTTTCGAGCGGGTTGTGGAAGCGGTTATAGGTTTTGGTCAGGCCTTCTTGCCGGATCTTCATCAGGTCGGCGCGATGGTCGAGATAGCGGGTCGCGATGGCTTCGAGCCCGGCATTCTCACGGAAGCCTTCCGGCATTGGAAAGGTCTGGAAGCAATCGGTCGGCGCGTAGCGCAGATCGTCTTTCATGCTGGAACTCAGCAAGCGCGCCCAAACTTCGTGGACGCGGGATTGGAGGACGGCAAATGCTGAGGGCGTATCGTCCGCAGCCACGGCCAGCGCATGACTCAAGATGCGGTCGATGGGTTGAGGCGCCCAAACCAGATGAGGTGACGCCCCTGCGTTGGTAACCCACACACGATCAAGTTTGGAAATGCGATCATACAGTTGCGAGCGGCGGCGCTGAAAAAGCCACCAAGTCTTTTCGTGATCCTTGTATTCGGCGTGCGGCCCCTTCTTCTGACGCTCAGGTCGAACAAGGCGTTCGACAATTTCAAGCAACTCTGGCCAATCGGCTGCGACTGGGCCGTTGTAGTCTCGTGGGACGACGCCTTCACGGAGACAAGCGGCGAGCCCATCCTCATCCAACAACGCCCAGGACGGCAGGTCATCGTCTCTGCGAAGCGGAAACTCCTCAAAGTCAATGACAAAGCGATGATTGCGGTGAAGAGGATCGTTGTTGACTTCCTCTCCGCCCAGATAGGGTTTGATGCGTTTAGCGTTGCGTGGGTTTTCTGCGATCAATCGCTTCATCTCAGCTATCGAAGTTGCGTTGCCCTTCTCTGCGGCAGCATCATCGAACGTGAAGCCGGATCCATATATCTTTGTCCCGGTGAAGACGGTTTCGTCGCATTCTGCCAGCATAGCTGGTGTCTCGTCCTGATCGCCTTCGCGCAGGAATGCCGAGATTCGGGCAACGGGCCGCTTGTCCAGCTCTGGCGCAGGCCATTCGCTCCCGCCCTTTCCCATGTGCACGGTTGAGACGACTACCGCCGCCGCACCAGGCCATTTCACTCGCCGCCGTGCCCGATAGATCGCGCCGTGCGCTTCCATCAATAGAAGCCGAAGGCCGCTCTCGCGCGTGTCGCCCTGGCCAATCGTGTTTGTGGCGATCAGACCAAACGTGCCTCCCTCGCGGATAAGGCCAAAAGCGCGCCTGAAGAAGTATGTTACAAGGTCAGCTCGGTTTCCGCTTTTAAGGCATGTGAGATAGAGCCAGCCTAGGTAGCTTTTTCCAAGAACCGTCGAAATACGGGTGCCGCCCAAAAATGGAGGATTGCCGACCATTGCGTGAAACCCCGGCGTCGCGCCGGCGAACACCTCCGGAAACTCGATATGCCAATGGAAGGGGCGGACCGGACGATCGCCGCGCCGGAGGCTCTTGGCCAGCTCCCGCGCCTTGGCCCAGCCCGCTTCGCCGCCGAGCGTCAGGACGCTGTGCAATTCCACCAGCGCCTTGGCGCGATCCTTGTCCTTCTTCTCGGAGAAGAACGCGCCAATCACGGCGTCGCCCGCCAGCCGCAGGTTTTCCAGCGCCTTGTCGGCGGTCGAAAGCCGGCTCGCCTGAATCTCGAACGTCACATTGTCGGGCGCGGAGCGGATGGCGCGGCGCGTCTCCAGCGCCTGGTCGATCGCCTTGTCGAAGGCCTGCCCGAACAAGAAGCGCTTCGAAGTCTCGTCCGTCCAGGTCAGCGCCTTGATCTGCTCCGCATTGAGGCCGACAAGGCTGTCTCCAGTCTTCAGCGCGTGATCGAGGAACGAAAAATCCTCGTCCCGCGCCAGCGTGATCAGCCACAGCGACAATTTCGCAAGGTCCGTCGCCATCGCGTTCTTGTCGACACCATAGAGGCAGCGCTTCGCCACCTCGCGCCGCGCGAACACGTGCGGGTCGTGGCGCGCCTCGTCGGGCAATAGCTCGGGATGGTGCTTCCAGGCCTGCTCCAGCCGATCGCCCAGCGCCCGGCACGCCTCCACCAGAAACGCGCCGGACCCCATGGCGGGATCGCACGCCTTGATCGCCAGCACCTCATCCGGCGTCGCCGTATCGCCAAGGCGCGCAAGGATCGGCATCAGCGCATCGGCTACAATG
>JAUIEG010000128.1 GCA_030428745.1 Alphaproteobacteria bacterium | reverse complement strand
TGCCTTTCAGGACTTCATAAAATTCGTTCCAGTCGACTTCGCCGAAATCATACGATTTGCGCTCGTCGTTCCACTTCAGATCGGGATCGGGCACATTGAGGCCCAAATATTCAGCCTGCGGAACGGTCTGATCGACGAATTTCTGGCGCAACTCGTCATTGGAATTCTGCTTGATGCCCCAGGCCATGGATTGCGCCGAATGAACGCTATCCGTATCGGACGGCCCGAACATCATCAGGGACGGCCACCACCAGCGATCAAGCGCATCCTGCGCCATCTCTTTCTGCTCAGGCGTTCCCTTCACCAGCTTCATCATGATGTCGTAGCCTTGACGCTGGTGAAAGCTTTCTTCCTTGCAGATGCGGATCATCGCGCGTGAATAGGGGCCGAAAGAACAGCGCTGCAACGGCACCTGATTCATGATGGCCGCGCCATCCACCAGCCAGCCAATGGCGCCAATATCCGCCCAGGTGAGTGTCGGATAATTGAAGATTGATGAGTATTTCGCCTTCCCGGACAACAATTGCTCTGTCATTTCATCGCGGGACACGCCGAGCGTTTCTGCTGCGCAATATAGATAGAGGCCATGCCCCGCCTCATCCTGAACCTTGGCGAGAAGGATCATTTTGCGCTCTAGCGTCGGCGCCCGCGTGATCCAGTTTCCTTCGGGCAACTGACCGACAATTTCCGAATGGGCGTGCTGGGAGATCTGGCGGATCAGCGTCTTGCGATAGCCTTCCGGCATCCACTCTTTGGGCTCGATCTTCACATCCGCATTGATGCGTTCCTGAAAGGCGCGCTCCTGCGGCTCCATTTCCTCCAGGGGTTTCACGCCCTCGCCGGTGGATTTGACCATCTGTGCGTACATCGAAACCCCTTTCTCAAGCCGTTCGTTTGCGCCGTCGCGAGCCTATAATAAATCGACCGCTCGGTCAATTATATTGCGCAAAACGCTCTTAGCCTATTGTTTTTCATACTTTTTCAACAACGCACGCAATACCCTGGCCGACTCCGATGCACATGGCGGCAAGCGCATAACGCCCATTCCGGCGATGCAGCTCCTCGACAGCAGTAAGAACAAGACGCGCCCCGGACATGCCCAGCGGATGGCCGAGCGCAATCGCCCCGCCATTGGGATTCACATGCGCCGCATCATCGGGAAGCCCCAAGTCGCGCAAGGTCGCCAGAGACTGCGAGGCAAAGGCCTCGTTGATTTCGATGACGTCCATATCGCCGATCGAAAGTCCTGCCTTGGCCAGAACCGCCTTCGCCGCCGGAGCCGGGCCGATGCCCATAATACGCGGCGGCACGCCGACAACGGCGCCGGCGACAAAGCGCGCGCGCGGCGTCAGCCCGTGCTTCTCGGCCGCAGAATC
Organism: Alphaproteobacteria bacterium; assembly: GCA_030428745.1. Classification (GTDB taxonomy): domain Bacteria; phylum Pseudomonadota; class Alphaproteobacteria; order Caulobacterales; family Parvularculaceae; genus Hyphococcus. The sequence continues at coordinate 5,893 of JAUIEG010000128.1, read as the reverse complement.
TGACGCAACGATCATCGCCGCCGCGCCATCATTTACGCCCGACGCATTCCCCGCGGTGATAACGCCGTCTTTTTTTACAAAAGCCTTGAGGCTCGCCAATTTCTCGATTGACGTTTCACGCGGATGTTCATCCTTGTCGACTATGACGGGATCGCCCTTACGCTGCGGAATAGAGACCGGAACAATCTCCGCTCCAAGGCGTCCGCTCGCCTGCGCCGCCGCCGCGCGCTGTTGCGAGCGGAATGCGAAAGCGTCCTGGTCTTCCCGGCTGATGTTAAAGTCTTCCGCAACATTCTCCGCCGTTTCCGGCATTGAATCGATTCCATATTGCGCCTTCAGAACCGGATTGACGAAGCGCCAGCCGATGGTGGTGTCAAAAATCTCAGCGTTTCGCGAAAAAGCCACGTCCGCCTTTCCCATCACGAAAGGCGCGCGGGACATGGATTCAACGCCGCCGGCGATCATCAGATCCGCCTCACCGGCCTTGATCGCGCGGGCCGCCATGGTCGCCGCATCCATGCCCGAGCCGCAAAGGCGATTGACCGTCGTTCCCGGCGTTCCTTCGCCAAGGTCCGCGAGGAGCGCCGCCATGCGCGCCACGTTCCGGTTGTCTTCCCCGGCCTGATTGGCGCAACCGAAGATCACGTCCTCAACGGCGCTCCAGTCCACATTCCGGTTCCGCTCTTTCAAGGCCCGCAGCGGAATGGCCGCAAGATCGTCGGCGCGGACAGGGGACAGCGCGCCGCCATAACGGCCAATTGGCGTTCTGACGCCGTCACAAATAAAAGCATCCGTCACGAATTGACTTCCTTTTCTTCAATTACCGGGCCGCCTGCAGTGCGCGACAGCCCTTGAAAGACAGCAACAACACGCGCGTCATCAGCCGTGACGCGGACTGTGTAAACGCCGGTTCTTCCCGATGCGCCGTCTTCACGCGCTTCGGCGGTCAGAGTTTCGCCGGCATAGGCGGGGGATAAAAATGAAATCGACGCTTGTTGCGCGAAGCTGGCGACGTTTCGAGAATTGCACGCCCAGGCGAAGGCGGTATCCGCAAGCGAAAAAATCATGCCGCCATGGGCGGTGTTCAATCCATTGAGCATGTCTTCGCGAATAAGCATTGAGCATTTCGCCCATCCCTCACCCGCATCGATCAGCTTCAGCCCCCATGCCTCAGCGGTTGTTTCCCGCGCATGCAGCGCCTTTGCGACGGCAAGCCCTTTCTCGTCCGGGGTGCTGATTTTGGTCATGGAAGTTTACGCCTGGAGACAGCCTCGCAACGGTCGGTTCCCATATTTGAATTGACCGACCGATCGTTCAATTATATGATCCAGATCAAGAATGCAATTGAGAATTGCCAGCACTTTTTAAGGGAGGGGCCGCAAGGCCCGGTCGCGGCGATGGCTTTCAACACGATCCTCTTCGACATTACCGACAACATTGCGCGCCTCACGCTCAACCGGCCGGACCGTCTCAACAGTTTTACCGCCGAAATGCATGAGGAAGTGCAGGCCGCCCTGGATTCAATCGAAAAGGACGGCGAGGTCAGAACGCTTCTTCTCACCGGCGCCGGGCGAGGCTTTTGCGCCGGTCAGGACCTGTCCGATCGCGCCGTGGCGCCGGGAGACGAGGCTGTCGACCTGGGCGAGTCCGTTGAGCAACGCTACAACCCTTTGATCCGTCGACTGACGAGCTTGCCTATGCCGGTGGTCTGCGCCGTCAATGGCGTCGCGGCTGGCGCTGGGGCTTCCGTTGCGTTCGCCTGCGACATTGTTCTCGCGGCAAAGTCTGCAAAATTTATCATGTCCTTTGCCAATATCGGACTTGTTCCCGATTCGGGAAGCTCATGGACCCTCCCCCGCCTGGCGGGACAGGCGCGCGCCCTCGGCATGGCGCTGACGGGCGAGCCCGTCCTCGCAGAAGAGGCCGCGGACTGGGGGCTCATCTGGAAATGTATCGAGGATGATGCGCTGGCCGCAGAAGCGGATGCGCTGGCCGCGAAATTTGCTTCAGCGCCCACACGCGGCCTTGCAGAAACCAAGGCCCTGATCCGCACCGCATTCACCCGCACGCTCGACGAGCAGCTTGACCTCGAACGCGACAAGATGCGCGAGCTCGGCTTTTCCGACGATTACAAGGAAGGCGTCGACGCCTTCATGAACAAACGCAAACCCCAATTCAAAGGCAAATAAACCCTTCGCGCGCCCTAAAGGAGAAACCGATGGCCGAGACTATTCTTGAAAACTATGCGCTTGGCGAATGGCGTGAGGGCGACGGCGGCTACGCAGATATCCGTTCAGCCGTAACAGGCAAGACAGTTGCAAAAACATCTTCCGCCGGTCTCGACTTTAAGGCCATGACGGAGTTTGCGCGCAATGTCGGCGGTCCGGCGCTGCGCGCCATGACGTTTCAGGAACGCGCAGCCATGGTGAAAGCGCTCGGGCTCGCCCTGATGGAGCGCAAGGAAGAGCTTTATGCTCTCAATGCCCATACCGGCGCCACGCGCAAGGACGGCTGGATCGATATTGAAGGCGGCGCGGGAACGCTGCTGTCCACAGCCTCCAAAGCAAAGCGCGAACTGCCCGACGATACAATCATCCTGGACGGCGCCGTCGAGCAGATTTCCAAAAACGGCACCTTCATGGCGCAGCATATTTATACTTCGCTGCGCGGCGTCGCGGTGCACATCAACGCTTTCAACTTTCCCGTCTGGGGCATGCTTGAAAAACTGGCGCCAACGCTCATCGCCGGCGTCCCGGCCATCGTCAAACCGGCAACGGCCACCGCTTATCTTACCGAAGCCGCTGTTCGCATTCTTGTGGATACCGGACTTTTGCCCAAAGGCGCGGTGCAACTCATCGTCGGCTCCACCGGCGATCTTCTGGATCATCTGACCGGCCAGGATGTCGTGTCTTTCACCGGGTCGGCCTCTACGGCGTCGAAGCTAAAGGCGCATCCGACGATTATTCGCGAAAGCGTGCGCTTTGTCGCCGAACAGGACTCGCTCAACGCCTCCATGCTGGGGCCGGACGCCACGGAAGACAGTCCCGAATTCGACCTCTTCGTGAAAGAGGTCGTGCGCGAAATGACGGTCAAGGCAGGACAGAAATGCACCGCCATTCGCCGGGCTCTTGTTCCCGCGGCGCTTCTCGACGCCGCGCAAAACGCCATCGCCGGGCGGCTCGCCAAAACCACCATCGGCGATCCCGATCTCGAAGAGGTGCGTATGGGCGCCCTCGTCTCCCAGTCTCAATGCGCGGATGTGCGGGAAAAAGTATCCGTCCTTTCCGGCGAAGCGACGATTGTTTTCGGCGATCCGGAAACCGCCGCCATCCTTGGCGACGATGCGCAATCCGGCGCTTTCGTCTCGCCGATTCTTCTGCGTTGCGACGATCCCTGGTCCGCCTCATCCGTGCACGAAGTCGAAGCCTTCGGTCCGGTTTCAACGCTCATGCCTTACAAGGATTTTGCAGACGCCGTTGAGCTCTGCAATCGCGGCGGCGGTTCGCTGGTCATGTCGCTTTTCACCCATGACCCGCATATCGCGCGCGACGTCGTGCGCAACACGGGCGCTTTTCACGGCCGCATCGCCATTATCAACCGCGACAGCGCCAAAGAATCGACAGGACATGGCTCTCCCCTCCCCATGCTGGTTCACGGCGGACCGGGCCGCGCCGGCGGCGGCGAGGAGATGGGCGGCGTACGCGGCGTAAAACACTATATGCAACGCACAGCCATACAGGGCTCTCCGGAAGTTCTCGCCGGCGTTACGGGCGCTTGGACCAAAGGCGCGCCTGTCGAGGCGGAGAAACCGCACCCCTTCCGCTATAAATTCGGCGAGCTTGAGATCGGCAAGACGATCAACACGGATGCGCGCACGATCACGCTCGACGATATCGAACATTTCGCCCATTTCACCGGCGACACATTCTACGCGCATATGGATGAAGAGGCGGCGAAGGCCAATCCATTTTTCCCCGGCCGCGTCGCCCATGGCTATCTCCTTCTTTCTTTCGCCGCCGGTCTTTTCGTCGATCCGGCGCCAGGTCCGGTGCTCGCCAATTACGGTCTCGATGAATTGCGCTTTCTGACGCCTGTCTCCGCCGGGGACGCCATCAAGGTCCGTCTCACGGCAAAGTCGAAGAAAAAACGCAATGACGAGTATGGCGAAGTCAAATGGGACGTTCTCGTGACGAACCAGAATGACGATCCGGTCGCAACATACGAACTGTTGACCATGAATGCGATTTGAGCGCCGTGGCGAAAACCGGCTACACCGCGCTCCTCGACGAGGGAGAGAAACTTAGCCGCGAGGCGCTTTCCCGCGTCCAGCTACAAAGGATGCAGAAAGCTCTTCAACACGCCTATGAAAACTCTCCCCATTACCGTGCGTCCTTTGACCAGGCGGGCGTAACGCCTTCCGACCTGAAATCCCTGTCGGACCTTGGCAAGTTTCCCTTCACGACCAAGGAGAATCTCCGCACGAATTATCCTTTCGGCATGTTTGCCGTGCCGCAGGATCGCATTGCAAGAATTCACGCCTCCTCGGGAACCACGGGCAAGCCCACCGTGGTGGGGTATACGCGCCGCGACATTGATACATGGGCGCAACTGGTAGCCCGGTCTATTCGCGCCGCGGGCGGCCGGCCGGGCATGAAAGTCCACGTCGCATACGGTTATGGGCTTTTCACCGGCGGGCTCGGCGCGCATTACGGCGCCGAGGCGCTCGGCTGCACGGTTATCCCCATGTCAGGGGGTCAAACGGAAAAACAGGTGCAGCTCATCTGCGATTTCGAGCCGGACATTATCATGGTGACGCCTTCATACATGCTGGCGATCCTCGATGAATTCCGGCGCCAGGATATCGACCCGCGCAAAACGTCGCTGAAAATCGGCATTTTCGGCGCCGAACCCTGGACCGCGTCCATGCGCGCCGCCATCGAAGAGGCCTTTGATATGGACGCCGTCGATATTTACGGTCTCTCCGAAGTGATCGGGCCAGGCGTCGCGAATGAGTGCGTTGAAACAAAAGACGGGCTGACGATCTGGGAAGACCATTTCTATCCGGAAATTATCGATCCGGCGACCGGTGAGGTCCTGCCGGAGGGGGAGCTGGGTGAGCTGGTTTTTACATCGCTTACGAAAGAGGCCATGCCTGTCATCCGCTATCGCACGCGTGACCTGACGCGCCTCTTGCCCTGCACAGCCAGACCCATGCGGCGCATGGAGCGCATCTCCGGCCGGTCCGATGACATGCTGATCATTCGCGGCGTCAATGTGTTTCCATCACAGATAGAGGAACAGATCCTGCGCGTCTCCGCCCTTTCGCCGCATTACTACATTCAGGTTTCGCGCCACAATCGTCTCGATATTTTATCGGTCTTCGTCGAGCGCAAGCCTGGCGCGAGCGACGCCGAAGCAAAAGATGCAAGCGCCGAGCTGAAGCGACACGTCAAGAATGCTGTTGGCGTGAGCATTGAAACGCACATAGCGCCCGAAGGATCGATTGAACGATCCGCGGGCAAAGCAAAACGCATTCACGATTTAAGAGAAAAGGACTGAGCCATGATCAAACTTATAGCGCTTTACAAAAAACCCGATGATGAGGCGGCTTTTCTCAAACACTATCATGACGTCCATCTTCCGCTTGTGGAGAAAGTCCCGGGGCTTGCGCGGACAGTGATCAATCGCGTCACGGCCTCGGCGATGGGCGGCGAGCCCGAGCAGGGGTGGCTCATCCTCGCCAACGGGCCGGTGAAGCTCGGCCTGTTCCAGGGCATGTTCGACAAGAACCTCCTCACGTTCAACCCCGGCTGGAGCCAGGAGGCGAAGCCCATCGAGGGCTTCACCGACGTGCGCGCGATCCAGCGGCGGCTCCGCGAGCAGGGCATCGAGG
>JAUIEG010000127.1 GCA_030428745.1 Alphaproteobacteria bacterium | reverse complement strand
AGGACTGAAGCTCGTCATTGCGGCTGTCGCGCACCTTCACCGCCCAGTCCGGATCCTGCAAAAGCGCCCGTCCGACGGCGATAAGATCGAACTCTTCGCGCTCCATCATTTCAACCAGACGGTCGAGGCTTGCGGGCTCTGAAGCTTCGCCAGCATAGGCGGCGATGAATTCGCCGGAAAGGCCCACGGAACCGACAGAAATCGCTGGCTTGCCGGTGAGTTTTTTCGCCCAGCCCGCGTCATTAAGGTCAGACCCTTCGTAGGTGGGCTCCCAGAAACGGCGCTGCGACATATGGAAAACATCAATCCCGGCCTCAACCAATGGCGCCAGCCATTGCTCCAGTTCCTGCGGCGTCGCAGCGGCCTTGGCTGCGAAGTCCTGTTGCTTCCATTGCGAGAGGCGAATGATCAGCGGGTAATCGGCGCCGACTTTTTCGCGCGTGCGGCGAATGATTTCGCAGGCGAAGCGCGTGCGCCCTTCCCAGTCGCCGCCCCATTTGTCGTCGCGGAGATTGGTTTGATCCCAGAAAAAACTGTCGATGAGATAGGAGTGGGCGCCGTGAAACTCGACCGCGTCAAAACCGAGATCCTTCGCTGCGACGGCGGCGTCGACAAATTCAGTGATGGCAGTTTCAATTTCCGCGTCGCTCATGGGCGCCCAGAGCGGTTTGCCCGGCATTTTAATTCCCGACGCGGACCATGACGGAACATCAGGATGCGCCGAATTCTCGGGATTGCGAAACGGGCCTTCATGCCAGAGCTGGATGCCGATCTTGCCGTCCGCGCCGTGAACGTCGTCAACGACTTTTTTCCAGCCTGCTTTCGCGGCGTCAGAGACGATGTTGGGAACATTGGGCGTGCCCGTCGCCGTGACTTCGTTCGTGGAGACGCCTTCGGTGAGGATAAGGCCGACATCGCCCTCGGCGCGGCGGCGGTAATAGGCGGCGACATCCTCGCCCGGGATATTGCCGGGTGAAAAGCTGCGGGTCATGGGCGCCATGACAATACGGTTTTTCAGATCGAGCTTTTCAGATCTGAACGGTGTGAACAGAATGTCGGTCTTGGCGGACATAACAGGCTCCTTTGATGTGAAGCCTATTTGCGGGAACCGGATCGCCCAAACAAGCCTGCGGCGCAGCCTTCGCTGTTCACTGATAGGCGAGCGCCGCCATCAGGCTGGTTTGCCCCATTCGCCAGATCAACGTCTTGAAAACGCGCCGAAAGTCGTCCATGTCGCCGCGCCCTGCAATTAAAGTTTCCGTAGGACCCGATCTGCCATGGCCTGCGGCGGCGTCTCTCGTTAGAACCCGACCATGAAATTCCTCGATCGCACCAAGATCTATATCCAAAGCGGCGCTGGCGGTAATGGCTGTTTGTCATTCCGGCGCGAGAAATTTATCGAATTCGGCGGGCCCAATGGCGGCGATGGCGGCGCGGGCGGTCATGTCTGGGCCGAAGCGGTGGAAAACCTCAACACGCTTATCGACTATCGCTACCAGCAGCATTTCAAGGCGAAGAGCGGACGCCCCGGCGAAGGCTCGAACCGCACCGGCGCGTCAGCGGAAGATCTTGTCATCAAGGTGCCGGTCGGCACGCAGATTTTTGAAGAAGACGAAGAAACGCTGATCGCCGATCTCGATACACCCGGCGAACGCGTCTTGCTCGCCAAGGGCGGCAATGGCGGTTTTGGCAATGCGCGGTTTAAATCCTCGACCAATCAGGCGCCGCGGCGCGCCAATCCCGGTCAGCCGGGCGAACAGCGCACCATCTGGCTGCGCCTCAAACTGATCGCCGATATCGGTCTTGTTGGTTTGCCGAATGCCGGCAAGTCGACCTTTCTGGCGGCGGTGTCGGCTGCGAAACCGAAGATCGCCGATTATCCGTTCACGACGCTGCATCCCAATCTCGGCGTGGTGCGCGTCGGCGAAGGGCAAAGCTTTGTGCTCGCCGATATTCCGGGGCTTATCGAAGGCGCTCATGAAGGCGCGGGGATCGGCGACCGCTTTCTTGGTCATGTGGAGCGCTGCGCGGCGCTGCTTCATCTCGTGGACGGGACCGAGGAAGATGTCGCCGGGGCGTATCGCACCGTGCGCGGCGAGCTTGAGGCCTATAGCCAGGACCTTGCGAAAAAACGGGAAATCGTTGCGCTCAATAAAATCGATGCGTTAACGCCGGAAGAAATCGAGACCCGCAAGGCGGCGCTCGCCGACGCTTCGGGCGTAAATGTCGAAGTGATTTCGGGGGCGACGGGCAAAGGCATTCAGCCGCTTTTACACAAGCTGATGGCGCTCGCCGCCGCCGCCCGCGGCGAATATCTGAAACCGGAAGAGATTTCAGAGCCGGAAGAGGATCAATGGACGCCGTAACGGCTGTTTGATCGCGCCGCCGGTTGGATTCTGATCCCGCCCCCCTTAAGTAGGGCGCGCCGTAGTCGGGGATGGTCCTTGCCGCCAAGCCAGAAGACAGAGCGCCGCCGCATCGGGCTGCTGGGCGGCTCGTTCAATCCACCGCATCAGGGCCATCGCGAGATTTCGCTCGCGGCGCTGGAACGGCTGGGGCTCGACGCCGTGTGGTGGCTGGTGACCCCCGGCAACCCGTTGAAAGATCCCAAGATTTATGCGGCTTATGAGGACCGGTTACGGCTTGCGCGAGTTGTCGCCAATCATCCCGATATCGTCGTCAGCGACTTCGAACGCCGTCGCGGCCTCACCTACACGGCCGAAACCCTCGACGCCTTGAAGGCGATCAACCCCAACGCCGCCTTTGTCTGGCTCATGGGCGCGGACGGACTTGAAAATTTTCATCGCTGGAAAGACTGGCGTCATATCGCCGAAACTGTGCCCATCGCCGTTTTTAACCGTCCCGGTCATGAAACTGACGCCCTCGCGAGCGAAGCTGCAAAAGAACTTGGCGTCTTTCGCATCGACCCCGAAGACGCCATGTCGCTCTGTGCAACCGAACCGCCCGTCTGGGTGTTCTTTCCGGATACGGAAAACCCGCTTTCTTCAACCGCCATCAGGAGCAGAAAAATCAGTCACTCTCTAACCATAGACCGTCCCGATGACCTTATCGCGCCTTGCGGCGCGCTTGCCTTCTTTCTCGACCTTCATCCCGATCTCGGCGATTTCCGCACCGATGTGATTGAAGGCCTGTCGCTGCCGCAAAAAACTATTTCGCCGAAATATTTCTATGATGAGAGGGGCTCCAAACTGTTCGATCAGATTACGGAGCTTGAAGAATATTATCCGACGCGCACCGAGAAAAAAGTTTTCCTGGAAAACGCCGGCGAGATAATCGCCGCTATCGGCCCCAATGCGGCGATCTTTGAATATGGCTCCGGGTCGAGCGAGAAAATCGAATGGCTGGTCAACGGATTGAAAGACCCGGCCGCTTATGTCGCCATGGATATTTCGCGCGACCATCTTCTCGAAAACGCCTCCTCCATCGCGGAGGTTCTGCCGATCCCGGTCGCGGCGATCTGCGCCGATTTTCATTCGCCGATTGAACTGCCAAAAAGCGTTTTGCCGGCGGCGGATCACTGGCTCGGTTATTTCCCGGGCTCGACCCTTGGAAATATGACCCTGCCGGCAGCGAAGGATTTTCTGGAGCGCGCGTCGGCGACGCTTGGGCCCGGCGCGCAATTCCTGATCGGCATTGACCTCGTCAAAGACAAATCCGTGCTGGAAGCGGCTTACAATGATGCGCGCGGCGTGACGGCGGCTTTCAACATGAATCTCCTTAAACGGATGAAATCAGAATTGGGCGCCAAGCTCAATCTCGACGATTTCGAACATTACGCCTTTTACAATGACGTCGAAGATCGCATTGAAATGCATCTGCGCGCTCAGCGCGCGACAGCGATTGAGATCGACGGCGAGCCTTACAGCTTTGCCCCCGGCGAGACGCTGCACACCGAGAATTCTCATAAATTCACCCTCGAAAAGCTGGAGCGCTTGGTTAACCAAACCCCTTGGCGCCTTGAGAAATCGTGGACAGACGAACAGGGCTGGTTCGGCGCGTGCCTTTTAAGCAACAGCTAATTTGGCTGTCCCGGTTGGAGCCGGTGGGAAACGACCTTATATTCAGAAAACGGGAAGGTTCCCGTGCAGCGTATGGAGAGCGGAGCTGAACGCACAGCAAGGCGCCGCGGCCGCCGGAAAGGCCGCTATGGGTTTGGTATCCAGCCAGGCCGGTCTGGAGCAGGAGAAAGAGGGCGCGTTGGCGAACCTCGCTCCCGAAGAACGCAGCCAGGCGATTTTATCCCTCATTCTTCAAGAGCTTGACGATGACAAGGCCGAGAATGTCGTGACCATCTCGCTTGCCGGGAAATCCGACATCGCCGACGCCATGGTCATTGCTTCGGGGCGCTCCCAGCGTCATGTGAGCGCTATGGCTGACAAGGTCATGCGGCGGTTGAAAGACGCCGGCATGAGCCGCGCCCGGATCGAGGGCGCGAGCGCCTGCGACTGGGTGCTGATCGACGCGGAGGATGTGATTGTTCACCTTTTCCGTCCCGAAGTGCGCGACTTTTACAATCTTGAACGCGTCTGGTCGGAAGCGGCGCATGCCCCTTCTTCTGCTTCAGCTAAATCTGACGCCTAAGCTGGCGTCGTTGTAAGGAAGTCCGGCCCATGCGGCTCCTGATCGCCGCAATCGGCAAAATGCGCGGCCGCCCTGAAGCAACGCTTGTCGAAGATTATCTTGACCGTGCGCGAGGCTTCGGGCGCCGTATTGGCTTTCCTGATGTCGCCTTGCAGGAATTCGAGGCGCCGAGAGCATTGTCGGGGCCGTCGCTCAAAAAACGTGAAGCCGAGCTTCTCCTCGCCGCCGCCCCGGAGGGAGGGAGGTCCTTCGTTCTGGACGAGCGTGGGGAAAATATTTCCAGCGAAAATCTCGCCGCCTTATTGGGCCGGTTGCGTGATGACGGCGCGCCGGCGGCGGCGTTTTTCATTGGCGGGGCTGACGGGCATGACGAGGCGCTGCGCGAAAAAGCCGACCACCTTATCTCCTTTGGAAAAGCAACCTGGCCGCACATGCTTGTCAGGGCGATGCTGGCGGAGCAACTATACCGCTCCATGACCATCCTGTCCGGCCACCCTTATCACCGCTCATGATGCTGCGGCTTTTCCTTCTGGCTCTTGCTGTGACGGCGCCGCTCAGCGCGCGCGCGCAGGTCGATTCCGATGAGCTCAAAGCCGTGGAAGAACAGCTGAAAGAGCGCGCGCAGGAAGAAAAGCGCCTGAGAGACGAGGCCGCAGCCAAGCAGCGCGAAGTCTCCGCCTTGCGCAACAGCCTTATTGAGACGGCCAATTCCATTCAGGAATCGGAACGCAAGGTCGCCGATCTCGAGGACTCGATTGACGAACTTGAAGCGGAAAAAGTCGAAGCCGAAGCGGCGCTGAAAAAGGAAAGCGAAAATCTTTCCGACGTGCTCGCCGCGCTCCAGTCGCTTGAAATGTCGCGTCCGCCTGCGCTGTTGGTCACGCCCGAAGACGCCAATAAGGCGGCCCGCGCCGCGATGCTTCTGTCCGATGCGGCGCCCGAAGTGGAGGCCCGCGCGGCGCGCCTTCGCGCCGCTATTGAGCGCCTTGCCGCACTCGCCGAAGACCTCGACCGCGACCGCGCCAGCTTCGCCAGGGAAAGCGGCGCCCTTGCCGCCCGCCGCGATGTCCTCGCCGAACTCCTCACCAAGAAAGAGCAGGAGCATAATGTGGCTGAAGCGCTCGCCGCCTCCGCCCAGCGCGAGACTGCGCGCATCGCCGCCCAGGCCTCTTCCCTGCGCGAGCTCATCGACCGCCTGTCGCGGCTCGCTCACTCGATTACGCCGCGCCTGAAACCGCCCGCGCCGAAAGAGGCGCCGGCGCCTGTCTCCGCAACGCCCAATCTGCCGAGCATCAAGCAGGTGGAGCCGCAGCCGGTGATCACCGCCAAGGCCTTCGGCGACGCCCGCGGCGCCCTGCGTTCGCCTGTCGCAGGAAGGTTAATGGGAGATTTTGGCAAGCCGCGTCCGGAGGGTGGAAATTTCGAAGGCCTCAGATTTTCCGTGCGGGATCAAGCCATTGTGACATCGCCCTTTGAGGGAAGGGTGAAATTTGCTCAAAGCTGGCCGGGCGTCGGAAACCTCATCCTGCTAGACGTGGGCGATGGCTACCATATATTGTTTCTAGGCGTTGGCCGGTTCCTGGTTGAGGAAAACCAACGCATCACAGCCGGCGAGCCGGTGGCGGAAATGTCCAGCGGGGGCGTGCTGGACTTCGAAATCCGCAAAAATGGAGAGCCTGTTAACCCGGCGTTGTGGCTCTCCCGTAAAACTATCGAAAGCCTCCGCTGATCGGAGGCCCTAGCAAGGTGTAGATTACCCATGGTCAAAAGCCCGAAACACGCTCTCCGCTCCTCGACGGTACATTCGCGCGGCAAGCGCTATTCCAGCGGGGCGCTGATCGCCGCCGCCTGTGGCGGCGCCCTCGTCTTTGGCGTCCTGTCGAGCGCCGTCTTTGCGCGGCCGTCGATTTCGGCCGACACGTTCCGCCAGCTCGACCTCTTCGGTGAGGTCTTTGAGCAGGTGCATGAAAATTACGTCGCCGACCCGGTGGACGCCGACCTCATCAAGGGCGCCATCGACGGCATGCTCGACACCCTCGACCCGCATTCGAGCTATCTCACCGCGGAAGACTATCAGACCATGCAGGAGCAGACGCGCGGCTCCTTCGCCGGGCTCGGCATTACGGTGCAGATGGACAATGAAGGCCCCGACAAGGGCTATGTGAAAGTCGTCAGCCCGATTGACGACACGCCCGCCGCCCGGGCCGGCATGAAGACCGATGACCTCATCGTCGAAATCGACGGTGAAGATGTCTACGACATGTCCCTCGACGAAGCGATTTCCAAGCTGAAAGGCGAGAAGGGCACGAAGATCAATATCGGCGTCGTCCGCGACCGCGAGAAAGAGCCGTTCGATCTGACTCTGGTGCGCGACATCGTGAATGTTCCGTCGGTGATCTCGCGCGTTGAGAATGATCAGTTCGGCTATGTGCGCATCACCAATTTCAGCGAACAGACCCGCGACGGCCTGATGAAGGCGATCAAGAGTTTCGAAAAAGACATTCCCGGCGGTCCGAAAGGTCTTGTCCTCGATCTGCGCTCCAATCCGGGCGGCCTTCTTGATCAGGCGGTGGCGGTGTCCGACACGTTCCTCAGCGGTGGGGAGATTGTCTCCACCCGCGGGCGGCGTCCCCGCGACACCATGCGCGAAATGGGCACGCCCGGCGACAAGCTGAACGGCAAGCCG